>NZGY01000006.1 GCA_002689605.1 Filomicrobium sp. | reverse complement strand
TCCACCGTCAACATCGCCCCCTCCCGATTGAGGGGGACACCATGAACGGTAGGTCAGATTCGATCTGCCACCTGGGTCAGTTTCCCACTGCCGGTGACACCAGGGACAGCGGACAGCTCGGTTACTTCAGCCTCTTCAGATCAAGGTCGCTGGCAAACCTCCACATCGATGGAACCTACTCAAGGGCACTTAGCGCAACCATCGCGGTTCCCGCTGGCAAATCGTGCTTCAACGCCAACGCTTCCAACATCCGGGTCGCGAAAGATTTCCGGCTTGGAAGCTGGTATCGAGGCCGTCTTTGCCAAGCCTCTGCTTGGTCAGGAACATGGTGGATCTTGCTGTCAATCGGACCTGCGTGCACCGAACCACGGTTTGACTGTCTCACCACGCATCTGGCTCGGCTGGATGAGTGAGAACGGATATGGCTTGCGCGCCCGCTACTATAGTTTGTCCTCCGCGAGCGCGGTTTACAGTGACGCTGACGGATCCGCAAAACAGCGCCTCAAATACACAACCGCAGATTTCGAGATGGCGTACCACGACAGCTGGACGAATTGGGATGTTATATGGAGCTTAGGAGCACGCTATTTGGACATGACAACGCGTGCCGAGATTCATCGGAACGGGTACGGCTCATTCCTAAAACTCAGCACCTTTAAAGGGATCGGCCCTTTGGCCAGCGTCGAGCTAAGACGCCGGACCGGTGATGGCCTTTCACCTTTTGCCTTGTTTCGAGCCGGGTTTGTCGCCGGAGAAATCCGAGCGGACAGCAATATCAATGATGATTTCCTCTACGTCGTTGACGACGTATTTGATTTCTATGAAGCCAAAGCCAGGCTTGAATACCTGCGCTTGTGGGGTGGAACGACACTGTTTTTCCGAGGTGCTGTTGAAGCGATGTTCATGCCACGAGCTGCGGCTATTCTCGATGGCACAGGTGACCAGCAAGAAGACAATGAGCACCTGGCAATCCCCGGCGGAACCGTGTCTTTCGGTGCCAGGTTCTAATGGCCGCAACTTGCATCAATTACTAGTTGCGCAGCACACGACACTCTGCAGTCATGCTACCATCTCTGCATAGACCAATCGGAGTTCGATATCATGTCTCAGAGCTTCAACCCGCCGAGTGTGTGGACACCGTTTGGTGCATTCTCAATGGGTGTTGTCCAAGGTGAAGGGCAGGTCGTCCACCTGAAAGGTCGGGTTGCCTTGAATGCTGAAGGTGAGATTGTCGGCACAGGCGACATGACCCTACAAGTGCGAACCGTTCTCAACAATATTTAGTTGGTGCTCGCTCATGTTGGCGGAGAGATGAGTGACATCATATCTCTGACGCAGTACGTGACCGATATCGAAGCTTTCATGGCAGCTGGCTTGGTGCGCAGTGAGTTCTTTCGAGCGCCTTTCCCAGTGACAACCACCGTTGAGGTGTCACGGCTCTATCATCCGGACTTGATGGTGGGAATCACAGCGATCGCTGAAATCCCGAAAGACCGCATTGTGCAACCTAAGCCAACTTAATGATCTCTGCAACCACCGCTTAGTTATTTGTTGCGCCAGCTCTCACTTCTCCGAATCCTCATCTCTTGGCGTCAATCCATGCTTCTCGTCGTAGGCGGCAGTAAAATCGGATACTGGAATACCGTCGATCTTCATGCCGGTGATGTCGACACGCGTCACCTCGACGTCGCGCATACTCAGGCTGTCGAATTTGGTGCCAGACAGGTTGATGTTGTGAAAAGTTGAGTTTGCCAGGTTCACATCATCGAACTTCGCACCCGAGAGATTGACATTCTTGAAGAAGACTGCGGACAGGTTGCAATCGTTGAACTGCGCGTCCTGCAGAACGGCATAGAACTTAGCCCTTGTCAGATTCACACCGTTAAAATTGGCATCTGTCATATCGGCTGCCTTGAACTCGCCATTCTGGAGTTGTGGTCCGGCAAATGGATGACCTTCGGTGTTTGGGTTATTGTTCTCTTGGTCTGCCATGGCGGCTCCATCCATCGTTCAATGCAAAGATCTATCGTTGCAAGCTGTCTTTACTCATCCCCTGCAACACCATAACTCGGTGCTTCGGTTGGATTATTGGCACGCTGCACGTAGTCCTTGATCTGTGGTTTATAGATCCGCCAGGCGGCTTCGATAGCCGCTATGGGACAATCCTCCGTCCAATCGCATCTGAGATCGACGATTGGCCAAGCCACATTATCGACTATCTTCATACCCGCAGAGTGGACAGGACCGGCCTCTCCGCCTGCTGCCAAACCAGACTGCATGGCAGCCAGCAATCGGTCTCCGATATGACCTTGACTGGCAAGAAAACCGTCAACGATTGCTTGAGGCACCTGCGCATTCGCAAGCAAATTGCCGCCACTGGCGACGTCGGTTGCTTTGGCTTCCGACCCGATCCCCAGTGCATTGCCCCCTGAATGGCTTGCGGTTCCGCCATAACAATCGACGATCAACACTTGACGATAGTCAATGTGTGGAGCCGTCCGCCTGATGATGGCGATCGCTTCTTCTGCGTTAGCGCCACTGCGAAGTAGATCGAGCCCGCGAATTCCCAATCTCGGGTCTGTTACATTTTGGCTTGCCACCGCTCCTACTGCGGCTTCTGCGTATGCGCACCGCGCAGCGACTGCCGGTGATGATGATGACACGGCCACACCGAACATTCCTGTTTCGGCGCAACGTGCAACAAGTGAGAAGGTCATATCGGAATTCCCTCAATCAGGAATGACAGCGGTGGCATCGATCTCTACCAGCCATTCCGGCCGCGCCAGAGCTTGCACGACGAGGCCGGTTGAGACCGGATGTACACCCTTGATGTATTCTCCCATCGTCCGGTAAACGGCTTCGCGGTGACGAACGTCGGTAATGTACACAACGACCTTGACCAGATGGCTCATCTCGCCACCTGCCTCTTCGATAAGTTGCTTTATATTCTGCATCACTTTGTGGGTTTGCTCGACCGGGTCGTGGCTGTCGATGTTCTTCGCATCCTCGATGTTTTGAGGACACTGGCCACGAAGGAACACCATGGCGCCGCGCGCAACGACAGCGTGACAAAGATCATTATCAAGGTTCTGTTCCGGATACGTATCGCGTGTATTGAAAGGTCGAATGCGTTTGTGTGTCATGACTGTCTCTGAACTGATACGGTTGCTCAATGGGTAGGCTAACGCGATGAAGGCTTCTGAGACCGGGCCTGGACCTTATTGTGATAGTTGAGGTAGCTGCGCTGGATTGCGATCTGATCCGCTATGAACCGAGCATCATGCCAGACACCCCAGATAAAGGAGGAGCCACGCCGCGATAGCCACGGCAGGCCGAGGAAGTAAATGCCTGGCTCTTCTGAAACACCGCGTGTATGTCGAGGGCGTCCATTGTCATCAAACGTATCGACCTCAAGCCAACTGTAATCCACAGTATAACCGGTGGCCCAGATAATAGCAGCGATGCCTTCCTGTGCGAGGTCCATTTCAAGAATTGGGTTGGTCAGGCAGTCGGGGTCGGGCGCCAGCATATGCGCTTCCTGCTCCTCCGGCAGGTCCAAACCGTGACGCTCGGCGAAGGCGTCCGCCCCCTCCAGGACCGACAGATAATTGGCATCACCTTCCGCGATGTTTTTTGCAAGATCGGAAGCGAAACGCAGAATGCCATCCTGGTAGGCGGCCGTCATGCCGACAAGGGTAATGCCCTGCTCGGCAAGCCGGCGAAAATCTACAGAATACCCTCCGTACGCCCCACTCACCGAGATCGCGATATGCTCGAGACCGGGCTCCATCGCCTGAATGTCCCACTTGCCGAGAACGCCTAGCCACCAGCAGTAGTCGCGACCGCGGTAACTTCTAGGTGGACGATGGTGGGGGCCGACGGACAAGTAGGCCTTGCGCCCCGACCTTTGGAGTTCGTCAGCGATTTGCACACCCGATGCTCCCGAACCGATGACCAGGACAGCACCGTCCGGCAATTGAGCAGGGTTGTGGTAGGCGTTCGAATGGATCTGAGGTATGCGGGCATCGTCTGGAATGATATTCGGGAATACAGGCTTCTGGAATGGTCCGGTTGCAGCGACGATGCGATCTGCTTCGATCAAACTGTCGGACGTTTCAATCTGAAAACCGGCGCCACCTTTGGTTCGGTGCGCACGCTTGACCTCCACCCCGGTACGCACCGGTGCTTTGATCATCTCTGCATAGGCGACAAAGTAATCGGCAACGCTTTCCTTGCCTGGAAAAGCATCAGGATCACATTTGAATTCCATATTTGGAAATCGATCATGCCAGGCAGGACCGTTGGCGACGAGGGAGTCCCAGCGCTCCGAACGCCAACGCTCCGCAATGCGTTTGCGTTCCAGGACCAGATGCGGCACGCCGTTGCTGGTTAAATGTTCGCTCATTGCGATGCCGGCCTGCCCCGCGCCGACAACAAGGGTATCTATCTTTTCTACTGACATGGATGCCTTGGTGATCATCAATCTCACATTGAGGGAACACCACCATATCCAACGTCATTCGTCACGAAAAATGATGCAGTGAGCCAGCAGTCTGAGTCAGACCAGTACCTTGAGCATCTGATCCAATTCCTGTGCCAGACCTAGCGAGATTGTGGAGAGCGGAAGCCGACACTCGGGCGAGGCGATGAGCCCCTGCCGCCAAAGACAATGCTTGACCGGGATCGGATTGGCTTCCTGGAAGAGCTTTGGGATAAATTGCTGTAGCGGCCGCCAGATAGCTCGCGCGCTGTCGAGATCGTTGGCCGCTATCAACTCCGATATTTGAATGTATCGTTCCGGCGCTATATGGGCTTCGGCCAGAATACCGCCACTTGCGCCGTTGCACAGTGATGTAAAGAACATCGGGTCTTCACCAGTTAGAACAGAGAAGTCTGGCGGGCTAAGCGCGAGTAGTTCAAGCGACTGAAGAATGATCCCCGAGCTGTCTTTAACACCGACAATATTCGGAATTTCTGCCAGCGCCAAAAGCGACTCGTTCGTCAGATTGACGGATGCCCGATAGGGAATGTTGTATATCAATATATCACGATCGGTGGCGTCAGCGATCGCTGCAAAGTGTTTGCGCATACCGTCCTGGGTCGGCCGGTTGTAGTATGGACATACTGAGACAAAGCCCTGAACATCGTATCGGCCCATACGGTGGATCTGGCGTACAACTTTCGCAGTTGCGCTGCCACCAGCCCCAATCAGGATCGGCGCCTTTCCATCCGCAGCCTCGATCGTTGTGGCGATGATCTTGTCAACTTCACCTTCATCCAGGGTAGGCGCCTCCCCAGTGGTGCCCAAAGGGAACAGACCGGCGGCCCCCGCCTCGATGTAGTAGTCGACCAGTTTTCTATAGCTCGGCAGATCGACCTCTCCATCCTGAAAAGGCATCACCAGAGGTATCCAGACTCCGCTAATCATCTTGCGCTCCTTCGCTCGATCTGCCGCGGATCCGTGCTACCAATTCTCTGGTCATTAGTATATCTAATCATTTTAAAAGTTAACTTTATAGATCGTAATGGGATGCAGAGATGATCCGTAACGTTGATGTTGCTGTTGCGCGCGCTTTCCTAGCTGTTGTTGAAAGTGGCAGTGTGACCATGGCAGCCCGTCAGCTCAACCTCACGCAAGGGGCCATCAGTCAACAAATCCGCCGACTGGAAGAGTTGTCCGAGCACGCGTTATTCCAACGCGCCGGTCGACGCATGGTTCTCACTGCAGAGGGCGAACGGGTCATTGGCCCGACACGCAATCTGGTGACTGCGAACGACAGCCTTTTGATGGCGCTACGCGAGCCCATCTTTACTGGCGAAGTTCGCTTCGGGGCACCCTATGACATCATGGGCAGCTATACGCCTGGGATCCTCCGCCGTTTCAGTGCAGCGTTTCCAAACATCCGCGTGACACTCGTCTGTGAGGACACCGTCGTTCTTCTCGATCGACTGAAGTCGGGCGCTCTTGACGTTGCACTGACCACAGAGCTTGGGTGCGGCAAGGGCGGAGAAACACTGCGGAGCGATCGCCTCGTTTGGACAGGTGCGCGTAACGGTAGTGCCTTCACGCGCGATCCTGTTCCGGTTTCACTGGGAGCCGGCACGTGTGTCTTCCGGCCCGCTGCCATTGCGGCACTGAAGAAGGGGCGACGGGAGTGGCAGCCGGTTTGTGAAGTCAGCAACATGGAACCAGTCAGGGCAACACTTGAATCTGATTTGGCCGTTGCTCCACTGCTTAGTCACTCGGTGCCCGAAAGCCTGGAGATTATCGATGCCGGCCGGCGACTGCCCAAGTTGCCATTATTCTGCATCAACCTCTATCAGGCACCTGAACCGAGTGACATTGCCAAAGCCTTTGCCGGACATGTTCGCCGCAGCGTTGCGAGTGGGTAAGGCTCAGATGGCAGACTGCGATGTTCCGCGAGTTGCAAACCAGACCCAGAAGCTAATCGCAATTGCTGTACCGGACACAAACGTCATCAGGGTTCCCGGGAAAAAATTCACATAGCCGGGAAGGTCCACAAACAGCAGGTATCCAAGATCTGCCAAGCCCCCGATCATGCCAGTGACCCAAATTGCGGTAAGGTTCTGTCGCCAGATAAATATTGCACCGATGGCTGTTGCCAAACCAAACCAAGCGAGGTTCCATCCATGCTGTTTGAGAATTCCGCCAACAGATGGCGCATACTCATGTTGGATCGTATCAGGATCGACAGCATCGGCAATTGCGTGAAACCCGGCGCTTGCGTCGCTCGTGAGAACAATGACACCTGCAAGAAGATGCACCAGTCCCCAGATAATCCAAAGCACTGCTGCCGCTTTAAGTAATGTCTCTTGCATTGAGGTCATTGCCCTCTCCTTAATGCTCATCAATCCATCGGATTTGCGAAACTTGTCATCGTCATTATGTTGATATAGTCCACTAAAGGAGTTGGTTGATATAGTCAACCAATCGTAGCTAGAGATGCAGGACCCCTATGAAGTCGCCTACTTGGTTGACCGATTTATGCGACGAATCTCAGCAAATTTTCATGATAAGGCGCTTGCCGTAGACACCGATCGGGTCGGGCCGTTCGGAGGCATGATCCTATTGACGTTATCGGATATTCAACCCGCGCCAATCTCTTTGCTGGTTGCTCAGATGGGACGGGACAAGTCGCAAATGACAAGGGCTATCAGTTCGCTCGAGAAGAAGGGAATGATTGAACGCCGTACGTGCGAAGAGGATGCTCGCGTCAGTGTCCTTGAGCTAACCTCAAAGGGCACTTCATTCGTCGGCGACATCAAGAGCATTTTATCGATTGTGATCGACGAAATCCTGACACCACTGTCCACAAAGGAGCGCCAGTCACTCATCGAGGCGTTGCGCAAAATCTAATTTATCGCGGACCGAGCCTAGCCGCGGAACCTCGGGGTAGGTCCAGAGCAGTTTGTGCGATCACCGGCAAGTTGCCAACGTTTTAGTCAACAATGAACAGCTTGACGCCTGTCTTTGTGTAGGATCGGTGCGCCGCATCGCCAAAGTCTGAAACTTGATAGCTCATACCGGGCTTGAGAATATAGCTGCGACCGTCTTTCAGCTGACTTTCAAGTTCACCGTCCAACACATAGAGGATGTGACCGCGATCACACCAGTGGTCGGCGAGATAGCCTGGCGAATACTCGACGTAACGCACACGGATGTCACCGATGTTGAGCGTGCGCCAAAGTGCTTCGCCAGTCTTGCCGGGGTGAACAGTTGGCTCAACCGCTGACCAGTCGGTGACAGTGAAGGGGAGCTCGGGGATTTTCATGCACCGCACCACAATTCTCTACAAACCAGCAGCAAGGCGTACCAATGTGCCTGATCCGCTGACGCCTCGCCGCAAGAAGAAGAAACTCATCAACCGGTTTTCAAGCCGACCGGACAGCTGAGACCGGTACCACCCAAGCCGCAGTATCCATGTGGTACCTTAGCTAAGTACTGTTGATGGTAGTCCTCTGCGTAATAGAACGGGCCAGCGTCTATGATTTCTGTCGTAATTCGCCCGTAACCATTGGATGACAATACCCGTTGGAACTCATCGCGGGTGGCTTCAGCTGCCGCCATTTGATCGGGCGATGTTACGTAAACGCCTGATCGGTACTGAGTTCCAACATCGTTGCCTTGGCGCATGCCCTGTGTCGGATCATGCCCTTCCCAGAAGATCTTCAACAAGTCCTCATAGCCGGTCTTGTAGGGATCGAAAACGACGAGCACCACTTCATTGTGTCCCGTGCGCCCTGTGCATACTTCCTCATAAGTGGGATTGGGTGTGTAACCACCAAGATATCCGACTGCTGTCGTCCAGACCTTATCTGGGCCGAGGTTCCAAAACATCCGCTCGGCGCCCCAGAAACAGCCCATACCGACAACCATTGTCTCCAGACCATCAGTGAACGGACCCTTAAGCGGCCTGTCGAACACGAAATGTCGCTCGGCAGTGGGCAATTGCTCAGCACGGCCAGGCAACGCCGTCTCTGCGGTTGGCATCTCAGCGGCTTTGCGGAAAAACATAAAAAATCTCCGTTGTTTGTGGTCGTGCAACAGTTGCCATAATAATACGACATAGAGCGCTTGTTTGCTCAAGCCATCGAGAAAAAATATTGGGTCACTATTGGCCCTGGATTAGTCGCATATGGTGCGACAGGGAGTAACGGATCATGGCAGAAACAGGCGTAGCGGGTGAAGAGACCATTGCCCCGGTTGCGAGTGATCTGCCTGAACAAACCTATTATGAGTGTGGAGCCGGGCGTAAAACGTTCTTCAGCTTCGCGTTCGTTCTTCTCCTGCCATTCTATGTCAGCCTGCCGATCATGCTGTTTCAGCGCCTCAGCAACCAACTTTGGCTCGATACGTGGCAACTCATGATCCTGGCTTTTCTGTTCACCATCGTCATGGTGCTGATCTTGTTCGAGCTCATTTTCTCGCTGCGTTCTGAAGTTGAGATTGGAGAGAAAGCTGTTTCGTTTACGCTCCCTTCTGGGGGCGGCGGAGCGGTGCCTTGGTTGGCATACGATTCGCGCCGTATTCCTTACGACGAGATTGAGGCGATTGAGACACGATGTGAGATCTACGGTGGCAGTATGGCCCCGATGATGATGCAGACCGTCCGAATTATCACTAAGTCAGGAGAACGGATCCAACTGGGGCGTACGAATGAGAAGGATGACGACCCGAAGTTTCCGTTTCCAGTCATTGCGCGGCAAGTCGCAACCCGGGCAGGTGTCGACATTATTGATCGCGGAAATATCATGCAGGAGTTTCATCGTCGCATGTTCGGCCTCGCGAACCGTGCAGAAGCGGGTGATACGCCAGAAATTGATAAACTCAACAAGCAACACAACAAGTTCTTGACGATCCTCATTACCGTGCTTGTCGCACTTCTCGCGCTTGGCATTCTCAACGACATTGTTGGCATTGACCCAGATTCCGGTGAACGCGGTCGCAACGGCTTCGTTCAAGGCAAGACGACCGGCGGTCAGTAACCCCTTTCGGTGTTTCAGGTGTGGTGAAGACCCTATTCTTACAGATGCACCGTGCCGTACACTCGCGTTGAGCGATCCATCAATTAATGAACACGTTAATGCGTTTGGGCTCGCGCGCTGCGAATGCGATCAAGGCGCTAAATACCGCGAAGAACATCCAAGCAGGAATAGCCAGTATGGACAGCAGCATCGGATCCCAAGCGAACGGATGAATGCCACTCTCCACCGCATTCGCGACCCCCTCAAAAGTTGCAGGGGCAAGCGATTTCAAGTGATCGGCTAGCGAAAAGAATATTGGTCCGTCCGCACCCACCTGCCAGCGTGTGACATCTGTTGTCAGCAACATCACTGCAGCCAAAAGCATGATTGCGCTTATGAATCGAAATGCCGGCCGGAGGATTGCCCAAATAAACCATCCAACGCCGCTTATGCCACGCCAAATCATTGACGCAATTGCTGACAGTGCACACTTGATCATCCTGCTGGCTTAGCGGTGATCGACGACGAAAACAAGGACCCTCTTGCAAGCAGCGGCGCGATGGTTATATTCGCGCATTCGGTATGTAAGGAGAGGTGGCCGAGTGGTTGAAGGCGCACGCCTGGAACGCGTGTAGGCGGGAAACCGTCTCGAGGGTTCGAATCCCTCTCTCTCCGCCATTGCTAATGATTAAATCATTGTTTAAAAATATTTTTTACACCTCGATCTGGAAGTGTTCCTACATTTATTACCACACTCAAGCGCGAACTCCAACAATCTTCAGCGAACAAGTCCAGGCTCGGATGGACTCACGATGCGGCCTACATTACGAAAATAGTATGCTGATTGGGGAACGATGCCGGCGGGACCTGAAGATCGTGCACGAGAGGAAATTGACAGGCAGCTGACCGCAGCTGGTTGGGTCGTGCAGGATCGTGATGAGCTCAATCTTGGCGCTGGGCTTGGTGTTGCAGTACGTGAGTTCGGAACTGCGACTGGTCCGACGGACTACATCGTATATATTGACCGAAAAGCAGCTGGTGTTATCGAGGCCAAGAAAGAAGGCACAACCCTCAGCGGCTTTGCCCAGCAAGCTGTTCGCTACAACGCTGGACTGCCAGCGCATGTCCAGACTTGGGATGGTGGTCCCTTCCTCCGCTTGTTGGAGCGGCTCCGACGGCCCCGATCTGTCTAGCCATAAAGCCGCCCATGCACTAACATTGAAAGTGGACCACTCGATGGGGGCTGGTCACCAGCGTGTCGTCGGTCTTGAAGCATGGGGACGTCAAGTCATTGAGGATCTCTGGACGGATTTGGAGGCTGAAACCGTAGGTGCTGAAAGTGATGTGGAGCTGAGTTGGAGCCAGGCGGAGCGCTATGGCTTCGAATGCTTCATTGCCGATCGCGCACGCGACTTCTTAGGGCGCAGTCCAACGCTGGCTTGGATTCAGAGTATCGTTTTATCGGCGAATCGAGGATCACTCAACGTCTGGCGCGCTTCTTCTTGGCGATCTGGGTACGGGCAAGAGCGCGGTCTTTGGTGAGATCTGCCGACGTCTCGGGGTCCACAATACATTTGGTCTGGCACATGCTGCTGGAGCCAGTCCTCGTTCGCAGTCAGTCGAGAGCATGCTGCGACGCTGGATTGAAAAACTGGAATCAGCTCTGGGTGGCTCGGCAGGTCTCCCCGACAACTCCGATCCGGACACAATTGATACAGCGTTTCGCACTCCTCTGGGACGGTTGCCCGCCGAGCCCGCGAGCTGCCGGCCTTGACCGCCCCTCCGCGCGTCATCAGCAGCGAACGTAGGTCGGGACGAAAGATCTGAAACTGTGCTTAACCGGACGGTAGTGCGCATGAAGCGAAAGCCTGCTTTAACAAAGCAACCCTGTTTCACGAATGCAGCATATGTTGCTGAATCCACACGACTCATATATTTCTGTGCGATTCGCGACCCTGCCACCGAATAATTCGTTCCGGGGTTCGCCGAGGGGTTATCAATGACGATCATCAGACGCTTGGTTATAGCCGCCGCATTGTTCGGTTTCACTGCTTCCACTCCAGTTGCCGCTGAAGAATGGTCGGGCTTTTACGTCGGTGTGCATGCCGGTGCCGTCGATTCGACTACCGGGATCCGCGATGAAGACAGCACTGTGTTTGACGAAGATGGCACAACAGGCTTTACCAACGATCTGACCGGACTTGCCGGCATTCATATAGGTTACAACTGGCAATTCGGATCCACTGTGCTCGGCATCGAGGCAGATTATTCGCGGACGGATGCCGGACAAGCCCGCTATTTGGACAACACCGGTCATTTCATCTCTTCGCAGATTGACGGTTTCGGCAGCATTCGTGGCCGTGCTGGTGTGGCAGTCAATAACGCCCTGATTTTTATCACCGGCGGCATCGGATTTGTCAACTCCGATGTGTTCGGATTTGAAAGTCTACCCGACCAGATTGCTCGTTATGAGAATTTCACCGCCATGGTCGCCGGTGCCGGCACGGAATTCAAACTCGCAGAAAATGTCTCATTCCGCGGTGAGTACCTTTACTATCACTTCAATGATAAGCGCGACACCTGCAACGACTGCGATGAACCTCAAACTGGCAACGGCGCCCTACACGTTTTGCGGGCTGGCGTGACGCATCATTTCGCGGACGGGTCACGGCCTTTGCGTCGCACGAGTTCGAAGGCTTGGTCCGGCTTCTATGCCGGCGCACATGTCGGTGCTTCAGACACGAATACCGGCATTGCTGACGAAGACTCCACCGTTTTCGATCTGGACGTCGGCACGGTATTCACCAACGATTTGGACTTTGCCGGTGGTCTGCATGGCGGGTATAATCTTCAGTCCGGCGCGGCCGTTCTCGGCGTCGAAGTGGACTATAGCTGGACCAACTCTGGCTACACACGAATTTTTGACGGTACAGATCATTTCCTGTCGTCTCAGATCGACGGTTTCGGCAGCATAAGAGGACGTATGGGCGTTGCTTCGGGTAATGCACTTGCCTACGTCACAGGTGGTGTCGGCTATGTCAACGCCGATCTTATGGGATATGACAGCCTTCCAAACCAGGTCGTCTCCTACAGCGGTTTCCGGGCTCTGGTTGCCGGCGCCGGCGTCGAAGCAAAACTGACCCCGAACATGTCGGTCCGCGGCGAATATCTTCGCTACTCTTTTGACGAGAAAAGCGACGTCTGTACCAGTTGTCAGCCGCAGCCGCAGCTCGCCGATGGTGCCATTCATTCCATGCGGCTCGGCGTGACTTATCACATCAACGGCGCGCTTGCCGAGGCATTCGAAACAAAGGGGTCCAATTGGACAGGGCTCTACGCTGGGGGGCACATTGCCGGAGTGAACAGCAGGACCGGTATTCGGGATGAGGACGGCACGATATACGATGCGGCAGGCTTGACCGTATTCACGACGTCACAGGACGTTGCGGGCGGCGTGCATGCTGGATACAACTACCAGATCGGATCGGCCGTATTCGGCGTCGAGCTTGACTACGCATTTACCAATTCCGGCGAGGCGAGGTTATTCGACAGTACGGATCATTTCAAGTCATCGAAAATTAACGGGTTTGGCAGCTTGCGCGGCCGTATCGGACTAGCAGCCGGGCAATCCCTGGTTTACGTGACGGGGGGGATCGGATACGTCAACGGCAAAGTATCAGGCTATGACAGCGTTCCTGATCAGATCGTTACGTACAAGAACTTTGCCGCTCTCGTCGCCGGCGCCGGAACCGAATTCAAACCGACCGACAACCTGGCAATTCGGGCTGAGTATCTCTACTACGGTTTCGATGAAAAATCGGACAGGTGTAACGATTGCAGCGCTGCCGATCCGGCCTTTGCCGACGGCACACTTCACACCTTGCGAATTGGCGCGAGCTATCACTTCTAACGATGCGGCCGCATAAAGCGCAGCAACAGGCTGCGACGAGGGTCGCCGCGCCTTTCCGAGGCTGGCGACCCTCACTGGATACTAACCGACCAATTACAGCATAGCTGCGGTGCTGTGACCGTCTTACAGGTCAGCGGCTACATCGGTGCGCGGGCGCTGCTCAGCAGCGCCGGATATCTCCGCCCTGGCTGAGATCGCTGCACTCAATGCATCCGTCAATACCATGCTGTCGGCGCTACGAAGTTTCCACGCACCGTGGTCCGTGACCTGCTCGATCTGCGCCTGCCCCTCGAGCTGGTTGGCAGTCGCCGTGAGGTGGCGGTTCTGTTTACGGACATCGACAGCTTTACCACGCTGACCGAGTTCGAACCGCCGGAAACGCTCGTCGATGGTCTTGCCAACTACTTTGACATCATCGTCGATACGATCCACGCGCAAGTCAACACCGATCTCGGTCTACGAACTTGGGTTAGCCACACCTGTGAGTTCCGAGCCACCGCCGGCTCAGGCCGAATTGGTCCGGTGAACGCACTTGTCGGTGCGCGTTTGCGACCGCTCTTGCCGGTGTCGGCATCGGAAAGAACTATCCCCTCTTCCTGACGTGTCACGACTTCAGGAGCGCGGGAAGCGCGGTGCCCAACAACTGCCGAGTGGATAAATCGTACTTGCCTGCCGTGAGGGGCGCATTCGATGACCAGCGTCGATCACCGTCAGACATCTCACCAACATGTGAGTGGCGTTAGTGGGGAATAGACAACGCGGCCTTCATTAACGCGGAGGACAATTCGTTTCTGCTACTCCCAGCGGCGGACATACAATGCGCCATGGCCAGGGAAGGTGCGAAGTCCGCAACGGGTCAAGGCCGGTAAGGCCCTGACTGAGCACAACGTTTCCGCTGTACCCCCAACTTCGAGTATCGCCGCCGGATCCGGCCACTCACGCTCAGGGCCACAAGCGGCCAACTGTGGGCGCATTTGGCGATTTCTCAGAATTCACCTAAGCTCTTCCAATTTCTGGGAGGACACCATGAAAGTTATGGTTCTCGGCGCAGGGGCTGTAGGTGGATATTTCGGTGGCCGGATGACAGCGGCCGGGTCAGATGTAACCTTTCTTGTCAGAGAGAAAAGGGCTGTCCAACTAAGCGACGGTTTGAGGATCGAAAGTCCCCTCGGCGATGCCACCATCCCTGTGAAGACATTTATACAGGGGGATGTCGGTGGTCCGTTCGACTTGATTATCTTGTCCTGTAAATCGTACGGATTGGCTAATGCGCTTGACGCAATTACCCCCCATGTCAACGAGGGTACCGTCGTCGTACCCTTGTTGAATGGTTACGCACACGTAGAGCAACTTGAGCAGCGGTTTCCATCGGCGATCATCTCGGGTGGGACCGCTGGAATCATTGCAACTTTAACCGAAGATGGAACGGTTCGACACATGCGGCCGAACCAATTCATCTCAGTTGGTCCACGGCGAAACAACGCTGACCCGCATGGGATGCTCGAAGAACTCGTCTCAGAAATGAAGAGGGCCGACATCGACGCGACGCTTAGTTCGAACATCAACCTAGCCATGTGGGAGAAATGGACCTTCTTAGCGACGCTTGCAGCCTCAACATGTCTGATGCGATGTTCGATAGGGTCAATCCTTGAGACGGATCACGGAGAGAAGCTCATTGAAGGGCTCTTCGATGAGTGCAATTCAACGGCGTGTGCAGAGGGCTATCCACCTGGGCCATCATCCGCACAATTATATCGCGGCATACTTTTCGAACGAAATTCAATGGTGACTGCTTCGATGCTCCGAGACCTCGAGGCCGGTAGCCCGACAGAGGCTGAACACATAATTGGCGATATGATCAAGCGTGCCGCCCAACATGGAATTGAGACGCCTTTGTTGAAGGTAGCCAATACCCACTTGCAGGCATACGAGAATGCGCGCCACAAATAAGTTCTACAACCGGTCAACCTAAAACAGATTTGTGCAAAGGAGTCCGCCGTTGTATATATTCCGGCTTTAGCCATCCTGCGCAAAATTTTGTCTGTCGGCCAAAGCTACGAGGCATAAGACGAACTTGATGCATAGTGCTTCCGCTTGGTTGACGCGGAGCGTCGCTTCTCATTGTGAGGCATGCCTGTTTAGGGCCATTGCACGAACATTTGGATTTCCCGGAGAGATAGAATGCCGAATCCTAACTCAGTATCTGAACACTACACACATGGCGCGCTACTGGATGCTATCAAGGTGGGTGTGGAACGCCTCGGAAAAACTACGGAAACTGTAAGCGTTAAAGATTTGGGGCCGGTCGAAGAGTTTCACATCGGTGGAAGAGTTGCAACCGAGAGCTTTCTCGAACGGCTGGAACTTGCAGCTAGCGATCACGTTCTAGACGTAGGATGCGGCCTCGGCGGGGCCAGCCGGTTCGTGGCGGATCGATACGGAGCACGCGTAACCGGCATAGATCTGACAAAAGAGTATATCGAGACGGGAAACACGCTGACTTCATGGGTTGGGCTAAAAGACCTGGTAGAGCTTCAGGAGGGAGATGCTAGCAAAACTCTGTTCTCCGCCGCCTCTTTCGACAAGGCTTTCTTGATGCATGTTGGAATGAATATCGCTGATAAGGCTGCTGTGGCGGCCGAATTGTCCCGCGTTCTTCGAAAGGATGGCATTTTGGGCATTTACGACGTTATGAGTGTCGGTAGTGAAGATTTGTCGTTCCCGGTCCCATGGGCAACCTCGGCGGAGGAAAGCGCCGTTTCATCAGCCGACGAATACAAGAAAGTATTCGGTGCCGTAGGATTTGAAGTCGTCACCGAGCGCAATAGGAGAGACTTCGCCCTAGAATTCTTCGATCAACTCAGAGCCAGCACAGCGGCCAGTGGTGGGCCACCTCCCCTGGGTCTTCATATTCTTATGGGGGAAACAGCTCCGCTCAAGGTCAGCAACATGATCGCGAACATTAGCGCCAACAAGGTGGCGCCTGTCGAACTGATTTTCAGACAAGCGAGCTAAGGTGACCAACTAAATGACCGTTCTGGGTCAATTTGGTGAATGGGTTGCACTGCAGCACAGTGGCAGCAAGACCTCTATGAGCGGACCAAGCCATCAGCGATGGCGTTCTGCGCGGATATTGTGGTGGTCAATGTCCTTCCGCCACGAAGGCTGCCCAAGCCTCCATCAGCTTACGGCGTTTGGCGAAGAGGTCTCCGCGAGCATACGCAGCCTCTGCCTTATCTTTGAGCTGGTGCGCAAGGGCGGCTTCAATGACTTCGCGCGAAAAGCTGGTCGTCTCGCCTGCCCAATCCCGGAACGTAGACCGGAAACCATGCACCGTAATATCTGATCGCCCCATTTTTCTGAGCACCGATGTCAAGGCCATGTCGCTGAGTGGACGGGATGGATGGATCGGATTGCCAAAGATCAGCTGATCAGCCTCGCCCGGATTTCCGAGAAGGGCAACAGCCTGCGGGGCGACGGGGACTCGGTGTTCTTTCGAGGCCTTCATGCGGTCGGCCGGAATTGTCCAAACGCCCGAATTTAGACTGATCTCTCTCCATCTCATCCCGCGGACTTCGCCAGAACGAGCAGAAGTGAGGATTGTAAACATCAGAGCAATGGCAGAAACGCCTTCGCGCTTTGTAAGTTCCGCCATGAATGTTGGCATCTCTTGCCAATCCAGCGCTGGGTGGTGCTGCACTGGCCGTATCGACGACGGTCTTGGCAAAATGTTTTGCAAATGCCCCCGCCACCTCGCCGGGTTTGCCCCGTCCCGGAGGCCCAGCGCTGTCGCGTAGTCTAGCACGGCCTCGATGCGCTGGCGGACTCTGCTCGCGGTTTCCGGTTTCTTCGTCCAAATCTGTTTAAGGAGGGCGTGGACATGTGGAGTGTCTATGTTCCGAACGTCCATCTTGCTCAAGGTCGGGTATGCATAGGTTTCCAGTGTTGATGTCCACTGAGCGGCATGTTTCGCGTTCTTCCAACCGGGGCGTTTGCTCTCGATCAGCTCAGCGGCCAAGTCCTGAAATGTGAAAATGCGCTCTGAAGCACTATTAAGCGGATCTGGTCCTTCGAGAAGCTGACGGCGCAACGCTACGACCTTCTCTCTTGCTGCAGCAAGACTGACTTCAGGGTAGGGACCAAGCCCCATGTCCCGCCGCTTGCCGTTAAGCTGGTATCGGAAAACCCAAGACCTCGCGCCGCTCTTCTTGACGAGCAGCATCAGTCCTTTGCCATCGGAATGGCGGCCGGGCAGAGCAGTTGCTACCTTGCGAGCTGACAATGCCATACGTTACCACATTCGTTCCCACACTCTTACATGGTTTTGGATGAACGTGAGCGAACGTGCAAGGACGACTATCTGGCAATGCGCTGATATTTCTGTGATTTATGCGATGTCCACGAACGTCGGCGAACGCCGACAAACAGTGCGAGGCGGACTCTCTCTCCGCCATAAATTCCGAATAAAACAGTGATATATAATAATTATTTCAGTCCTCCTCAGGGATAAAACCCATACTTCGAGTCGGACCACTTCACAGGGGGAGGACCACACGCGCCCGCTACAAGAATGAAACGCGGCGTTTGTATGAAGTCCTCGACCATCGCCTCGGAGAGGCTGAGTTCCTAGCAGGCGAATATAGCATCGCGGACATAGCTACCTGGTCCTGGGTGCACACCCACCGTTGGAGCCGTATTCCAGTTGATGGTCTCGATAATCTGAGCCGCTGGATGGAGGCCATCCGTGAGCGCCCGGCCTGTCAGCGCGGCATCTTGATACCACCACCTGCAGGCAGCGCCGACGTCCAAAAAGCAAGAGGGGCTAGCATCGTCACGCAGTAGCCGCCGCGGATACAATGCAGCAGCACTCCAATCGGGAAAGATCCCCCGCGAATACTATTGGGTACTATTTTCGCTTTCGCACATTCGGCTTGCGCCGCTCTTTGAATGAAGCACTCATCTCTTTTGCTTCATCTGTGTTGTAGTAAAGGTTGACGGCTTCAAAGCCCATCAGGGAAATGCCCCTCAGGTTCTCGGTAGCAGCGTTAAACGAGCGCTTGGCTAGTGCGATTGCTGTTGGGCTACGATCCATGATTTCAGCGCACCATTGCGCGACCTCCGCATCGAGGTCTGCATCGGCCACCACAGTATTGACGAGGCCCATATCCATCGCCTGGCGCGCCGTGTAACGCCGACAGAGGTACCACATCTCCCGCGCTTTCTTCTCTCCTATGATATGCGCAAGGTATGCCGTCCCCCAACCCGGATCGACCGAACCAACTTTCGGTCCAACCTGGCCAAACTGTGCACTCTCACCTGCGATCGTCATATCGCAAAGGGTAGCAAGCACGTTGCCTCCGCCAATCGCATAGCCGCGCA
The DNA here is from genome assembly GCA_002689605.1 of Filomicrobium sp. Taxonomy (GTDB): domain Bacteria; phylum Pseudomonadota; class Alphaproteobacteria; order Rhizobiales; family Hyphomicrobiaceae; genus Tectiglobus. Next base: position 15,240 of record NZGY01000006.1, on the reverse strand, counting down.
CCTTGGCAATCACAGGCTTGGGAATATCGCGAATGGTGGTATGTATTTCCTCAACCGGGACACCAATAATGCCACGCCCTTTGCGCTCTGACTTCGCATCGGAATTGTCACCGCCAATACAAAACGCCTTTTCACCAGCGCCGGTCAAAACCATAACACCGATCGCGTCATCCCAGCCGGCGCGTTGAAGCGCGTCGATCAACTCATAGTAAGTGGTCTGCCGCGTTGCATTCATACGATCGGGGCGATTGATCGTGATCGTCGCAACACCATCTGCCTCGTCGTAGAGCAGGTCTTCATAGACTGTTGCATCCTGCGTCATTCATCTTGCCCTCTAGTCGCGGCCATATAACTTGCCTGGCACTATTTGCCTTTGAATGTTGCACTGCGCTTCTCGAGGAAGGCGGTTATGCCTTCGATCCGATCTTCAGTGCTGTAAAGGTGAGCAACCATGCTCTGCTCCAGTTCAATGGCATCCTCGAGGTCCATTTGCATGCCGACGTGAACAGCCTTTTTGGCAAACCAAACGCTGAGCGGCGCACGTTCGGCATAAACGGCAATGCGCTCCAATGCCTTGTCCAAGACCTGATCGGGAGCAAACACATCCAACACGATCCCGTACTCCTTGGCCTCCTCAGCCCCGAACACTTTAGCGCCCATCAGAATGTCTTTCGCGCGCTGGATGCCCACAAGCCGTGGCAGCCGCTGCGTGCCACCAGCGCCTGCTACGGTACCAATCCGTGAGCTTGTGATCGCGAACTTCGCCCCTGTTCCCGCAAACCGTAGGTCGCACGCCAACGCGACTTCCAGAGCACCGGTCATGCAATGACCGTTAATCGCGGCAATCACTGGTTTCGATAGCCGCTCGATCGTCCTATTGAGGTCTGTGAAGTGATCCAGCCATCGCCCAATCTCAAGCGGAGTATGGTTTTCCATTGCCTCGTTGAGATCCGCACCGGCCGAGAAAAACTTCTCATTGCCCGTGATCACAACACCGCGGATCTCTGGATCCTGTTCGGCGGCAAGAAGCTCTGTGCGAAGACGTTCCAGAAGCTCACTTGAGAGCGCATTGCGCGCAGCCGGTCGATTGAGCTGGAGTACGACGGCAGGCGCATTGCGCTCAACGAGAAGAATGTCATCGCTCATCAGTTCGCTGCCTCTGACGTTCTGGGTTGATCGCTGACATCAAGCAGCGCGGCTGCATCATGTCCTACGGGGCCAATCACATGCGTCGCATGCACGGGCGTGGCTGACAGGCTGACAGGAACGCGGATCGCGGGCCACACTGTACCCGTCGGATCTAACAGCTCACTATGCAGTTGACGTGCCGCAGTTTGTGGATGGTTCAAAGTGTCTGCGACCGAGTTGAGGGGAGCTGCCGCCAACTCCGCGGCCGCGAGGCCGGTGAGAACGTCAGTCACAGTTTGGTCGGTTCTGAGGTGTGCATCATGACCATCAGCAGCACTTAGGGGACCCAGCGCCTTGCAGCAATCGTCACCATCGCTCAGCGCAATAACTTTTCCGTCCTGGCAGTCGATCACAGTCGATGCTGGTGGCAAGGCCGCGCCGTTCCAGAACGTCTGTGTCGACCAGCTGGCAATGTCCTGCATGGCAAGGTCAAGATGAACTCCTTTGCCGGTCTGATCCCGTCGTTCGAGTGCTGCGAGAACCGCGCCGAACGACAGAATAGCAACTTCTAGGTCAACAAAAGAAATGCCGGTCTTCATCGGCTCGTTACCGGCACAGTTGGCGGTCATGATCCCCGACATCGCCTGGACGACACTGTCAACGGCGGGGCGTCCGCTATAAAGCGAATCTTGTCCAAATCCAGATATGTCACAGCGAACCAGGCGCGGATTGATGTCCGCCATCACGTCGTTGGTAAAACCCATGCGAGCAAACGCCCCTTCCTTCAGGTTCTGAATAAGGACATCAGCTCCAGCAAGAAGATTGGTGAGCTGCGCGCGGTCACCTTGTTGTTTGAGATCAAGCGCAACAGTTCTCTTACCTGTATTGTAGTAACTGAAGAAATACCCCTGACCATTCTGCAGCGGGGGCAGTTGGCGCATAGCGTCACCCGAGGGTGGTTCGACCTTGACGACATCTGCACCGAGTGACGCCAACATGCGGCCGCACAGCGGACCCGTGGTCAAAGGTCCAACTTCGACCACGCGAATGCCAGCAAGTGGACGTTGTGGTTCCTGGCTTCGTCCAGGCTTAACGGTTGCAGCCACACCACTCCAACCACCGTCATCATCGATGCTGGGAATCTGGTTCGGAACATTTCCTGACTGGCCGATCGTACGCAGCACCGGGCCGGGCACGAAGACATCACGTTCATCGACAGGATCATAAAGTTTGCAGATCTGACCGCGGTGATCGAGGTTGACCTCAAGCGGATGGTTTTCGAGTGGCGCTATCGTTGCGCAGGGAATTGATAGTCGCGAAATCGTTTGGACACACTCCTCGGCGGTTTGTTCCTTGACCCACTTCGAGATGGCGATATCCAACTGATCCGCGCGGTTGGCCCGGCCGGCTGCTGTCATCAGCTCCTGGTCTTCGATAAGGCGTTGGTCACCCAGCTGATTGGCCAGACGTTTCCAATGATCATTGCTCGACGTACAAATTAAAACCCACTCATCGCGAGACTTGTAGACGTTCCAAGGCAGGGTCATGGGATGCCGGTTGCCCACGCGTCGTGGCACTTTCCCCTCAGCGATGAATTTAGGGAGAAACGAAGCGCTTGCAGCGAACGCGCAGTCATAGAGAGAGATTTCTACATTTTGGACAATGCCTTGCATGCGACGGGTTCGCAGGGCCGCACCAATTCCACCAAAAGCATGCAGAGCCGCCAGGCATTCCGTGACCGGGATAGCAATCCGCGATGGCGGTGCACCGGCATCACCGGTCGTATCGATCAAGCCCGTGAGCGCTTGGACTTCAAAGTCGGTTGCGGTCTGCCCGCTCAACGGCCCGGAACACCCAAAGGCAGATATATCGCAGACGATCTTACCATCAGACCAATCGGCACCCAGAACTCCCGACCAATCAGGATCAGTGTCATGCGATGCTATGATGACGTCGGAGGCGCTAACCAGTTCCCGCAATTGACTCGCCTGCACATCGCAAACAATTGAGACGGCAGACTTACCCGCCGAGAACAAAGCACGATAGTCGTGCTTTGTAGGAACCGAAGACGAATAGCCCGTCAGATTGACATAAAGAACTGACGCCCCGGTCTGAGCCATCAAGCTGCCGCACCCGCCAGCGCTAAGACGTGTGCCCAGTTCCAAGACCCGGATCCCGGTGAATGCTTGTTCAACAGCCATATCGGCCTTCGTGCCATGTTGAATGTGATCACCCGACTATATAGAGACCAACACATCGGTGAAGATTCCGCCGATCTGCGATGTGATGCTTTGTTACGCGATCAGCAATCACCGAGTATCTGATTGTCGGACAGAGCTGCATTGTCCACGTTCAGGATCTTACCTAAGCTGCAATCACAAGCGGTGGGCAACGGAGCATTGCAATGGATATCGGGCTGACAGGCAAATGCGCTATCATCACGGGCGGAGCCCGCGGCATCGGCTTTGCCACAGCCCGCATTCTTGCCGGTGAAGGTGCCAAGATTGCTTTGGTCGATATCAACAGCAAGGGTATCGAGCACGGTGCGAAGGCACTCCGCAGAGGATTCGGCATCGAAGCAATCGCAGTTCCAGCTAACATTGCCGCGCCAGAGGCAGTGGCAAAAATGATCGAGACGGTCAGCAAAGAACTCGCCCCACCTGACATTCTGGTCAACAGCGCTGCCGTCCTCGATAACAAGACATTCCTGGAGTCGGATGGGTCCGACTGGGATCGAATGCTGGGGGTTTGCCTGACCGGTCCGATGCATCTCATGCACGGTCTGCTGCCCGGAATGATCGAGCGGGGTTATGGCCGCATGATTTTCCTGGCATCCGATGCGGCACGCGTGGGGCAAGCCCGGCTATCCTACTACGCAGCCGCCAAAGGCGGCATCGTCGCTCTCGTGAAGTCCGTCGCACAAGAGGTCGGCACACACGGCATTACGATGAATGTCGTCTCCCCGGGCGCAACCAACACCGAACTGCGTCAGGACCGTGAAGCCGAGATACGTCAGTCCATGGGTGAAGAAAAATACGCCTCGTATACCCGCAAGGTGAACCGTCGCTACCCGGTCGGACGCATCGGTGAGCCTGACGACATCGCCGGTATGATCTCATATCTCGCAAGTGACAAAGCAGCCTGGGTGACAGGACAAGTTATCAGCGTCAACGGCGGATTTGTGATGCCATAGCCGCCCTATGCGTTGTCAACAGGATAGGAATACCAACCGTGGACTTCGATTTAACGGCCGAGCAGCAGCTCATTCAGGACTCAGCCCGACGCATGGTTGGCCAACATATCCAACCGGTACTTGATTCACATGATCCGGACACGCCTCTGCCGAAAGACGCTATGCGAAAAGTCCTGCAGGCTTGCTCCGAGATCGGAATGCTTGGTGGACGTGTACCAACGGCCATGGGTGGCACGGAACTGTCCATGGTTGATCTCGGCTTGATGTATGAGCAGTTGCCGGCCAACGTGTTTTTCGGCGTCCTCTCGCAGGAAGTCACAGCAGCACGGATCAGTAGCGATTGCACAGACGCGCAGCGCGATGGCGTTCTCGCCGATATCCTGGCATCACGTAAGCTCGCCTGTACGGCAACGACAGAACCGGGAGCGGGGTCCGATCCGCGCGGTGTTGAAACCCGGGTCACGCAGGACGGCGACGACTTTCGCATTACCGGCCGCAAAATGTGGATTTCGAACATTTCAATTGCGGACGTGGTCAATGTGACAGGAGCAATGGGGAAAGATGAGCAGGGCCTTGCGCATATGGTGCGCCTGCTCGTTGATCAGGAACAGTCGCCATTCGAGGCACGTGAAATCCCAACTCTTGGATTGCGCCAAGGTCATCTTGGCGAAGCCGTTTTCGACAATACTTGGGTTCCAGCGGCCAACAAACTCGGTCAAGCCGGAGACGCCGCCCGCAGCCTGACATTAACGTGGATGGGCAATCGGCCATTCATCGGACTGTGCGCTGCCAACATGGCACAGCAAGCTCTCGACAAAGCCATCGAATATGCCAAGGAGCGTCGCCAGTTCGGCAAGGCCATCGCTGGCCACCAACTCATTCAAGAGCAGATCGCGGACATCGCCGCCGCCGTCACAACCAGTCGTCTTATTTGTTACTACGCGCTGTCGCGTATCGATGCAGGCGAGCGCGCCAATCAGATCACGGCCATGGCGAAGCGACAATCACTCGCCGCCTGCGAGCAGGCGATATCGGCAGCCATGCACATTCACGGCGCGATGGGGATTTCGCGCGAACTTGGCCTTGAACAGATGTATCGCGACGTTCGCATGATGCCGATTCCCGATGGCACCAATCAAATTCTGACACTCATCGAAGGTCGTGAACTAACCGGCATTCCAGCCTATCGCGGCTAGTGATATCGTCATGTTGCAAATGGCCGCAAATGAAGGACGAGACATTATGGACGAAGCAAGCAACAGAACCCGAGTTCTCGCCGACGAGCTCTTCGGCCTCTCATTTGCTGACCTTTCAGCTGCAGACATCAATCAGCTTGAGATCCTGATCTTTGATCAGATCAGTGTCGCCCTTTATGGAGCGACCACCGATTGGGGGACGGCTATTCGCAGATATGCCGAGCGTATGACCGGGACAGGTCAAGCGCAGGTCATCGCCAGTTCGGCACGAACGGTCCCTGCCATTGCTGCCCTGGCCAATGGTGCCATGACCCACAGCTATGAGCTCGATGACACACACGACGAGTCGATGAGCCATCCGGGCAGCGTTGTCATCCCTGCAGCCATTGCAACCGGAATGGAGTACGGACGTTCCGGTCAGGATCTCCTCGCAGCGATCGTGGCAGGCTATGAAGCTATCGCCCGCATTGGTGGGGCCGCAAACGCCAAAGACGTGATCGAAACTGGTTTCCACCCAACCGGCCTGTTTTGTGGCTTTGGCGGTGCGATCGCAGCAGCCCGTCTGCGCGGGCTGGATGTAACCCAGACATGCCATGCTTGGGGACATCTTCTGTCTCTAGCGTCTGGCGCGATGCAGTTCGCAGATGAGCCATCAGGCACCGCAGTCAAAAGAATGCATGCCGGATATGCTGCGCACAATGCAGTGCTCGCTGTTGAAATGGCCGCTTCCGGCGTTGCTGCTCCTGAGCTTGCCCTTGACGGCCGATTTGGGTTCCTCAGTCTTTATGGTGAGAATGCCAACTACGACCGTTTATCTCGACAACCGAATGCTCCGTTCGAAATCCACCAAATCAGCATCAAGCCATATTCGTGCTGTCGCTTATTCCACTCGACAATCGATGCATTGGAAAATATAACGGACGGTTTCTCGACAAACATTGCTGACATCGACAAGATAGTTGTGCGCGGTCCCCATGCCCATGCCGATCAACACATGATCCGGCGGCCAACGTCTGTGATGGCAGCTCAGTATTCCCTTCCCTACATCGTCGGAGCAACATTGGTTGCCGGTCCGCAGGCCTATGATGCCTACGGAGAAGCACATCACAACGACAACAAAATCCTGGAGCTGGCCGACAAAGTCGAAACGCTCCACGATGCCGAGATTGAAGCCAAGTTCCCGAAGCACATGGGTTCAGGTGTCGACATCATGATGGCAGATGGCAGCGTTCGATCTCAAACCCTCCTGGATAGCGTCGGCACGCCAGGCCGCCCGATGGACAAACAACAGGTCATGGACAAGGGAGCGGGGCTGACGGCATCAGCCGCACCGAAGTTCGATGTCGAAGCCGCCATGCGGGCAATCGAGGGCCTGAAAGAAGACGCCAGCGTCTCAACACTGGCTTGCCTGCTGGAAGGCGCTCTGCCGGAGGAACAAACTGCGCGTCAGGCATGACGAGCCGTCGTGCAAAGAGGGAGGGAGAACGGTCATGGCGCAGGTCGAGCTTTGGAACGGGACTTACGAAGAACTCCCCTTGGGAGCCCGCGAAGAAAGCAGCCATTTGATCGATGGCCCGGCTATCGATGCATTTGCTCATGCGATCAAAAGCTATAACCCGGTGCACATGGATGGCGATTGGGCGCGCGCCAACACGCACTTCCCGGATCGAATAGCCCATGGCGTCATGACAACTGCTCTCATGTCGCAACCATTGGTACAGTTCTGCGAACGATTCAAAATTCGGACCGCACTGCTCTCGTCTTCTTCGAAATACATCCGGCCAGTCATCGCTGGCGACACGATCACAACCGTCATTCATCTCAAGGAGAAGATCGACGATCGAAAGCGCATACGGTTCGAAGTCGAGTGCAAGAACCAGCGCGGCGAGGTCGTCATGCTTGGCGAGTTACTGGAACAAACTCTTTAATAACGCACGCGCCTCTGAAAGTGGTCAACCGCTCAACTCAGCCTCAGGTTTGCAGCGCCTTCAGTTGAATTAGAACAACTTCTAGTCTTCTTGCGGGTAACGCCATGGCTGATCCGGTTGTTCTGCGTCTTCATCCAAAGTCCACATTGGCAATGCAATGCCATCGCCCACAGGCTTAAAAACCATCTTCATCCGGCTTCCAATCCCGATACGTTTGATCATCTCTGGCGGTGCGAATTCACCATCGGGGGTCATCAGGTTCCCAGCCACGCGCAAACCATCGTGCTCTGTCGGCTTGCCCTTCTGAGTGTCAAGTTCAACAAGTAACAGCATGTACGGCACGACATCCTTAAATGCCGGCTGGATGGCATGATGCACCTCATTGTAGGAATACACAGTCCCTTCGCCTTCGACAGATACCCACTCTGCATCAGCACTACCTGAAAACGGACAGCGCGTGGTTGGTGGATAACGCAGCAAGCCATTCTCCGAACATTTCTGCAGGCGAAAGTCGCCTTTTGCACAGTAACTGAAATAGGCTATGTTCTCGTTGTCGAGATCATCGACGGTCAACACCATGCCGTTCAAATCACCAGTCAATCCACTCATGATCTCTACCCCCGTACCATGACCATCGCCGAGCCGGTCCCCGGCATCGCCCAGCCGAGATTGCATGTGACCTCGACATCACGCACCTGCCGGCAACCTCCCTCTTTGTAATCGTAAGTGTGTTGGCGCTGACCATCCGGACCAATAGGACAGCTGTCATCTACGTCACCACGCAATTGCCGTACGTTTTCGATGACCATATTCATGCCGTGCGTGTAGCCTTCGCAAAGGTGCCCACCAGATGTATTGTTCGGCCGTTTTCCACCAAGCCGGGTCGTGCCATTCGACACGTAGTCGCCACCCTCACCCTTTTTGCAGAACCCGTAATCTTCGAGCTGCAACATCGACGTGAACGTAAACGCATCATAGGCGGCTGTCACATCGACATCCTCGGGGCCAAGTCCGGCATTCGGCCACAAAATATCCTTGGCGTAGTGACCGGCGACCGTTGAGATTGGCCCGTGCTGATAGTGCATGTCGATGCGCGGCTTGCAACAACGCCCAACGACAGAGCGGATCAACGCCGGTCGTTGCCTGAGATCCGTCGCACGCTCAGTGCGCGTCACAATAATGCAGGTCGCATTATCTGTTTCAACGCAGCAATCCAGCAGATGCAGTGGTTTGCAGATGATGCGCGAACTCAGCACCTCATTGACCGTAACGCGGTTCTTATAGAGAGCCTTGGGGTTGTTCGATGCATGTTCCGAATGCACCACTTTGACCATCGCCACTTGCTCCGGCGTTGTGCCGTAGTCGTACATATGGCGCATAAAGGTCGGCGCAAACATCTGGCCCGCACTTTGCCAGCCGTAAGCACGTGAATGAAGATCGTCGCCCTTGACCGGTACCGCTGAGCGCGCCCCGGTACCACCGATCCGCACCTGACTGTTGCCATTCATGGAACGGAAAATCGCAACAGTATTGCACATGCCGGCCTCGATGACGCCGATTGCAATGCCGACCAGCGCCTCCGTTGACGAACCGCCGCCGAACACGTCCATGTAAAAGTTGAGGCGGATGCCAAGATCGCCAGCAACGAAAGGTGCAAAGGTTGAGTCGCCACCAGAATATGAGAGCATGCCGTCGACGTCATCCATCGTCAGTCCGGCATCTGCCATCGCATTCGAGATCGCTTCAGTTGCCATAGCGCGCGTCGTGCGCCCACCGCCACGCAAGTAAGCCGTTTCGCCTACGCCAACAATCGCATATTTATCGGCGAGATGTTTTGGACTTGTCGCGTCTGTATCGCCTAACTGAGCACTCATAACGGCCTCCCCGGTCTGCGCCTCTTCGGACGCTCGTGCCTCTAGAAAATATTGGTGTCATGGATAAGTGATAGCGATCAATCCAGCTCCGTCAGCGCAGGTCTATCCCGCCACATCTCAAACATCTCAACACCAATCACCACACGGCAGCCTTGACGCCCAAGTCGATCCCATTTGCTCGCCGAGCCAAGCCGAACACATTGTTATTTCACTCACGCCGAGGGCCAAGGTTGCCCGAAGTCGCCGAGTGAGAAATCGTTTCTCTCATTTCGATTTGCGCCGCGTACCAGCTCCATCGGCATATCTCCCCAACTGGCGGCAGCATTCGGCATGACACGATACATGCAGGACGTCGACGGCATGTATCGAAGCGCCAATCCAGCGCGCCGCCGGCCAGACGTGTTAGCCGCCGAACCATGAATGATGCCAATGTCGTGCAGTGACACTTGACCTGCTTTCAGCCCGATCAGCTGGGCCTTGCTCTCATCAACATCATCAACCGGCAGCTCTCGGTTCAGGGTCGAGTTCGAATCATCGGTCAGGTTATGCTCAATCGCGTCACGTCTATGACTACCGGGAATGACCTTCATCGCACCGTTAGCCTCATCAACGTCGTCGAGCGCGAGCCAGATGGTGCAGGACTTCATCGGCGTCACCGGCCAGAACGGTCCGTCCTGATGCCACGGCACCACCCTCGCACTCTCCGCCGGTTTGCAGAAGAGATGCGTGAACAGCAAGATGAGGTCCGGCCCCATACCAGCTTCGGCCATATCTATGATGCGTGGATCATGGGCGAGCCTATGAAATGCCGCGTGGCCGCACACGCCGTAGGGCTTGCCCTGATTAAGATGTGGGTTCATCAGCCGGTCCGGCATGATGTCTGGGTTTTGCGCGAGAACGGCATTCAGGCCATCCCGCAGTTCGGCCAACTCTGTGTCCTTAAACTGGAAGCCCTCGGGTATGACGTAGCCATCGCAATGATATGTTTCGATTTCTGCCCGACTGAGCATGGTGATGTCATCCTTCCTCAGCGGTTAATTGAACCTGTATTGCCACTATGCGGATTGCTGGCCCGGGTATCAAACGGGTTTGGTCTGATTGATGGCGCCGCCGTGCATCATCGCAATAGCGATGATGAAGAGACTTGTGAAACGGCACTAAAACGCGCTCGCCGGAAGCCCGCCGCCATCAATCGCAATCGCCTGCCCGGTAATAAAGCCAGCTTTCTCCGACGCAAGATGGGCAACTGTTGCAGCAATCTCCTCCGGCTGACCATGGCGGCCAACGGGAATGACCTTGGCACGCTCTGCCAATCCAGCATCAACATCCGCCCAACCGGCCCGCAATGTGGAACTAATTGCACGGTCAGTGCGAATGGAACCTGGGCAAATGCAATTTACCGTTATTCCGAGAGGTGCAAGATCATAGGCAAGCGAGCGCGTGAAGCCGATGACAGCGGCTTTCGATGCACAGTAGGTCGCCCGTTCAGGCAGGGCGACCAAACCGGCGACTGATGACATCGAAATGATCCGGCCGTAGCCCTGCTTCTTCATATGCGGCACCGCTGCACGCGCCATCAGAAAGACGCCACGCACATTGATGGCCATTACGGCTTCCCACGCCTCCAGCGGAATATCTTCGATCTGGCCGCGATCCTGACCGTGTGGAGCACCTGCATTATTGACCAGGACATCCAGGCGGCCGTAACGCTCAAGCGTCCGCGCAACCAGATCTGCGGCACCTTCCTCGCGCGAGACATCACCGGTCAGGCTCATCGCCTGGCCACCCGCTTCTTCTATGCGGGCGACAAGCGTATCCAAACCCTGCCAGCCGGTTCCCGAGCGTTCGACAGCATTGTCATTATCAACACCGGCAGCAGCGATATCGGCCACCGCGACGGTAAATCCATCTTCGGCCAACTGTCGTGTAATCGCAGCACCTATGCCGTTCTCTTTCCCGCAACCGGTAATGAGAGCAACGCGAGCTTCTGACACAGACATGTCGTTGCTCCTGTTCAGACAAGAATTGATCTAATTATTTCGAGCAATACAATCGCTTGGCATTCGACGAATTTAAACGTTTGCTACGCGCAGTCGTGCCAAAATCAGCTAGAGGATCACTAAATTGCGCTCCAACGTACCTGATCAACGCTAATATCGTTGCGATCGGCACCGCGGGAACATCAGTTTGTCGATCTTGTCAGACTTGATGCCCAGTAATTGAGGCTGTGCCGCTGTGGCTGCCGGTAAGCAGACTGTCAGTTGCATGCTGTATCAGCAGCGACTACAGAGCCAACATGTTGGAGGTTCATAGCAAGGTACTATTTGCAGTCGGTGTGTTGGACGATTCACTAACCTCACGCATTTTCTCAAGATTGCTACAGCTTAGCAAATATCATGAGCGTATTGCGCAAGTGCGGTTTTGATGGGTATTGCCGGCCCGCCGCGTCATCGCAAGCGCCTGTTTCAGATCCGCTGATCATATTTCGAGGGCTGCAGATAGTCGCTCCGCTTGACCTTATGATCGGCGATGCGGCTGAGAACATCTGTCAGCTATGCCTGCGGATCGACGCCGTTGACTTTGGCCGGTTCAATCACCGTCTATACAATCGCCGCTGATCTGCCAACGTTCTCTGAGCCCGTAAGCAAATAATCGTCCGCCCAGCCACAATGCTTCTCGTGCCTCGTTCAGCAGCATTGTTGTCGAGACTTAGTCGCCTATCGTCGAGATGCGGGCGGAGCCGCTTGAGGCGGGTCTGGCCAAAATGGATGCCGCCGCCGAGCGTGGCATGCGCGGTATAGCTCTTGGGCGCAAGCTTTAGCTCTTTATGGGCTCTGACCGGGGCGGCAAGTCTGCTGCGATTGCGTAAACACTAATTGAAACGGCACAGTTAAATGGTGTCGACCCGCAGTCATGGCTGACAAATGTTCTCAATCGCGTCGCTGACTACAAGATCAACCGGATACACGGCTTTCGCCCTTGGGGGATCCTGAAACTTAATGATTTGAACTAGCGCTCATGTGCTCCACCCAAAAATCAAATCATCGCTTGTATCCACCGCATATTTGATGAGTTTCGTGGTTCTAGTTGCTGTTAAATTTGTAACTCAAGCCGATCCGTGCGGTCGAAATGTCGCTGAGTTTTGCAAAATCACCAGCATCCGAATCAGCCGTCAGGCCGCGAGTATCAAACTCCTTACCGAACATGTAGTGCAGGACTTCAAACCGGATGAAAATTTGATCTACCATCTCATGCTCTAATCCGCCGCCAACAACGAAACCTGTCTGATTGAGGCTAATTGTACCAACATCCGACCCGCCATCATCCTGGGCAGAATAGGCACCATCTACCCAGGCAACACCAGCCGTCGTGTAGATGAGTGACCTTTCAGATGTCACTCCGAGACGAGCCCGCAAGGAAGCCATCCAATTAATCCCAGCGGATGCACTATCATCATCGGGATCGCCGCCATCTGGGTCGACCCGCAGATCTGAGGAATTGATCTTGTTCCAATCGGCTTCAACGCCAACAACATAGCGGCCAACAAGTCTGTTGTAGCCAAGATAACCGCCGAACACGCCACCATCCAGGTCAAGGAACCGCCCTAGAACAGAGTCTTCGTGGTCGCCGGGATTGGTGATATTACTTACGTCAAAAACACTATCGAAATCTACCACTCCGTAACCAGCAGTAGCCCCCACGTAGACGCCCTGCCACGCGGCGGGGCTTGAAGATGGCGCCCGCGTCGCTACGTTGTTTTTTCTCGATGAAAGGCTGTAGTTAACGCCTAGCCGCGCCACGGCTATATCTTTAAGCTCGGCAAAATCACCCGCGTCAGAGTCGCTCGTGAGCGAATTCGTGTCTTTTCGTCGGTTGAATGCGTGGTAGAGCCCCTCCACCTTAACCGAAATCCGATCTGATACAGCATGCTCTATGCCGCCGCCAATGACAAATCCCGTGCCACTCAGCCAGACTGAACCTTGATCGCTACTCGAATTATCCAAGTTCTGAGCCGAATACGTGGCATCAACCCAGGCAACGCCAGCCGTCACAAAAAATAAAGTCGTGCCGGACGTCACACCAACGCGACCACGAAGCGATGCGAGCCAATCGATATCGACGGACGCGTTGTCCGTCTCACTACCGTCCGTACCCTCGTCTTCAGGGTCAACAGCGCGTTCAGACGTACCCAAATAACTGATGCTAGCTTCTAGACCCCAAACAAAGTGGCCGCGTGTTGCATTCCAGCCAACATTGAGACCGCCCAAGGCGCCATTCAGATCGAAGTCGCGGCCAACTGTGGCGTCTTCTAATTCTAGCGGGCCGCCGATGTGGTTGGAGTCAAAAACACTATCGAAGCCTATCGCTGCAAAGCCGACATGACCACCGACGTAGAAGCTACTCCAGTCGACGTTTGCAGAGTATGTCTCACTGCGATCTCGTGCAGATGCGACGGCAAATGTCAGGCACGATAATGCGAGAAGGGTTAGCAGTCGCACCGATTGAATTGCGCAAACTTCACGTTTAGGTTGAGTTGCCCGTATGAAACCAGCGTAGCCGCTTGCCATTGCGTTTCCTCATCAATGACATCAGGCACCACCGTAAAAAGTACCAACTGACCACCAGGATCAAATATATGTCAATTAGGCCGACCGGTACAACAGAATCTCGTCTGTGAACAGATCAAGGATAGCGTCTGATCGACACAGCAGTCTTGTACGGAAGGTAAGTTATTTTTTGGTACCATTACGGTTTTGCAGGTTTTTCTGCAGTTGGACATCATGAGCGAGGAAGCTAAGTCACGTAAGGCAGTTCAGATCGGACGTTTACGGATTGTGCATTTGGTTAACGCACTAGCGATGCGCGCGAATAACATCGCATGCACGCTCCGTGTGGTCCGACTAAAAATGATTGACGGCACATCGAACAATGACAGGCCTGCACCGACGGCATCGTTTCAGCCTCGAACGTGACTTCGCTACAAAGACAAGTGCCGGTGCGCTTGATTGCGCCAACGCCTCGTAAGATCGTATAGATCACGATCAACCCGGTTCTCGGCAATAATTCGGTACAGTGCCTTGGTCCGCATACTCCGATTGCTCAGGCCAATTATCGAGCAAACCGGTCAACAAATCCGTCCCTTTGATCACGATACCTATTTATTGCTCTAGTAACTGATGCTATCTGCCCTGAAACACCCATGGCCGCTTTTCGATGAAGGCCCGTGCTTTCCTCTATGCTGGTGCTCGTTCTTTGGTGGTCTCCCACTGGGCTGTTGCCGATGATGCTACAGCCAACTTGATGTCAGCTCTATTCAAGATTGCGGATGAGAACCCACAACTAACACACGGACAGGCAATGCAGCGGGCAATGGTCCAGATGATTGAAAATGCTCAGGACGAGGAAGAAGCTCATCCCTACTTTTGGGCACCATTCATTGTTGTTGGTGAAGGGCTGGCGAAGCAGTAAGAATAGACGATGCAATCAGAGAGCAAGGGGAGAAGAAGGTGCAAGGACGAACCTGGGCAATAGTTGCTTGGGCACTTTACATATCCTCTTTCTTCACTGCTGGCATCACAGCCATCATCGGCCTTATCATAGCTTACGTCAAAAGAGACGACTTAAATTCCACTCCCTTCGGATCTCATCTGACATCCGCAATTCGGACAGACTGGATCTCACTGATTGGCATCGTCATTGGAAGCGTCTTGCTACTCGTCTTCGTTGGTTACTTCATCCTCTTCCTGCTGGGATTGTGGGGACTATTCAGATGTGTTCGAGGTTTGATAAAAGCAGCAGATAACGAGCCAATATCCAATCCTACAGGCTGGCTCTAAAAATACGGCTCTGTTCTGCCTAAATGTTGTGAGACCTTGCTGACTGACGGTTCGTCACTAGCGAGGATACCATGAAGGCTCAGG
>NZGY01000005.1 GCA_002689605.1 Filomicrobium sp. | reverse complement strand
GGCTTGTGTCTTTTCTTCGGCATTTTCAGTCCTCCTCAGGGATAAAACCCATACTTCGAGTCGGAACACTTCACAGGGGGAGGACCAGCACCTCGCCATGCAGCGCCTCGAGTGATTGATGCGCGGGCACGGGAAATCAGCCCCGTGCTCGAGGTACTGCAAAAGCAGCGCGGATCCGTCACCAACCGTCGACTGGCAGAACTGGCCGACCTATCGGAAGCCACCGCGCACCGTGAAGTCAAAAAGCTCTGCGCAGCAGGGATTGTGATCAAAGAACGTGCCGGCCGGTCCCAAGAGATCCGGCTTGCATAACCAGGCGTCATCAGCCCGGCAGGTTCGCCCTGCCGGGCTTTTTTGTTGCCAATCAGCGCGCGCCCTAACCGATGATGTTTCGGGCAATATCTGAGGCAAATGCTAGAACAACGATCAGGACGTTCACAGCAGTGAGTGCAAAAATTGCTCGAGTGAGACGCTCCATTCGTCGTCCTTGTGCCTCCATTCGATCCGCTTGCTCATCTCTCTCTTTGTTCAGAGCCTCGATGCGGCGACGCTGAATCTCGTCTAGTAGAAAAGAAGGTGTCACGACAGTGTTATTCGCAGCTTTGTTGTAAACAGCGATTAGGTTCAACTCAGACATCCTGGACAAGTCGTGATGTGTTGGTGTCATCAGATCCGGTGAGCTTCGGCGCTTGTGATCTGTGTGATCCAACCATACTCAAGCAACGTTATTCGATCAGAGGCAACATAGGGGAGGAGTAGGTATGATGGGTTCAACTAGAGTAGTTTTGTTGGCTGCAACAGCCTTGGCTACAAGTCAGACCGCTGTAGTGGCAGCTGGAGATGCCAAGAAGGGCGAGAAAGTCTTTCGCCAATGTCAGACGTGCCACATGGTTGGAGACAATGCTCGCCTTAAGATCGGACCCGTTCTTAACGATGTCTTTGGGCGTAAGGCAGGTACCTATCCAAAGTTTAAGTATAGCAAGATTAATAAAGCTGCTGGCGAAGCAGGACTTATTTGGACACCTGAGCTGGTGGCGGCATACCTTCCCGATCCTCAGAAGTTCCTCAAGACATTCCTCAAGGAAAAGGGGCAGAAGGCGCCGGGAAGAACAAAGATGAGCTTCAAGCTGCGAAAGAAGGACAAGGTAGCAGACGTGATTGCTTATCTTCAGCAGTTCTCGAAGAAGCCTGAGTAAACCCCAAAACTTGACAAGAACGAGCGGTTGGCATGCGCAACCGCACTTACCAAAATTGTCGTGGCATTCGCCAAGGCAGCAAGCTTTTGACGATTGGCGATCGCAACCTATTGAGCGCCAGGCTTTCGTGCATCGCTTCCGTATCGATGCCGAGTAGGCGGGTTCTTATTTTTGACCGCGCATAAAACGGGGTATCTTCGAGCGTCGTTAGCGGTTGAGCAATGTTCTCACTGCGTGTGCCTCTGTGCATCTGCCAGATAGGTGTTGTTCTCATTTGGCGGGCAACTGGCGGATCAAATACCCCAATTTGGCCCGCGGAGTCCATCCGTAGGGCAAGGGCAGCATGTCGGCCGCCGCGACGAACGATATCATACAGGATGACCGCTTCGTCGCCAACGTTCGCACGGGACCAATGCCAGTTCTCAAAACCCTCTTCCAATGGTTCTGTGCCGTAATTTTCATCCAAGTACCCACTACCGGTCCACGATACTGATGGGCTACTCATGGCCACCGAAATCTCTGTTCGTGGCGCTATTGGTCGCCAAAGATGCTGCCGATTCGCATCAAGTGCGAACTCTCGGTCGCAGATATTCTGCGGACAAACCTCCACTCGTCCGCGCACTCGCCCAGGAAGTGGAAACGAATGCTCGTCAATATCGATAATGAGCCGGTCCCGATCCCAGCGCGCACTACTTGGTCCGACTGAAATCCACTGCTTTGATCTTGCCAATTGGCCACGTGGACGCTCGGTCATGGCCCAGCGATTGCCACGTATGTCGGCCGCATTGCGTGGTTTGTAAACAGCGACATTGATCGCGCAGTGGTTCTCCGGCTGGCCGCGCCCGCTAACGGCATAGTATGGGGAAAAGACGCTCCCGATAAATATGATAACGGTGATCCCTAACTGCCCGTCATTACTTAGGCCGTCGACATACCACCAATGGTAGCCGCCGGAACCAACTGCATTGTCGAATGATAGTCCCGGATCACGGAGGCGGCGGCTAAGCGGCCGGACAATGCTGCCATCGGAATGCCCGGGCCTGGATGGACGCTGCCGCCCGCGAGGTAAAGGTTGCTGTGCCCAGACCTGCTGCTGCGTCGGCGGAACGACGACTTCCAGCCGTGTGGAGCGAGGCCGAACAGTGCTCCCCCCGTCCCCGGGAATAGTTCCGCAAAATCGTTCGGTGTTGTCCACACCATCCGGTCCTGCGAAAAACGGAGGTTCAGCCCACAATTCATCATCGTGACCTTTGCTCTTTGCTCGCATTTCCTCAGCTCCTCCTCGCTGTAATTGTGGCAGTCACCGTTTGCTGGGGCATTCACAAGTAAGAAAAGTCGTTCGCTTCCTGGCGCCGACGGGGATGCGTCGGCCGGCCTGTCTGGCGCATGGATGTAGATCGTCGGTTTTTCGGGCAGGCGTTCGCGGCGGAATACGTCATCGAATTCCGACTGATAGTCGTCGCCAAACAGGACGGTGTGCGGGGCCATGTCGACGCCATCTGCCTCGGCCATGCAGGAGATGGTTACAGCAGATTGTGAGCGCCGTTCCCTTGGAACCGGTTTGATACCTTGCGCTACTTTCTCACCGAGTAAGCCCGCGCCGAGAGCTGATGCATCACCATTGAACACGATGGCATCGCAGGCTATCTCCTCACCACTTTCAAGCTGCACTGCGCATGCTCGACCATTGCTCGCAAGAATCTGGGCGACGCGCGAGTGGCACCTAATCTGCGCACCGAACTCTGTCGCGAGTTCTGCCATTGCATTGACGAGCCTGGTCATGCCCCCTTCCATCAGCCAAACACCCTGCTGCTCGGCATGTGCGATCAGCATCAGAGTTCCGGGAGACAGAAAGGGGGAGCCGCCACAGTAGGTTGCATAACGACCGAATAGCTGACGTAAACGTGGATCGCTAAAATGGCGACCGAGCTCGTGCCAAAGTGTGCGGAAAGGGTGAATGGCTGTAAGGCCGGCAGGATTGGCCATCGCAATCCGCATCACCAGTTGCAGGACATTCGGCCTGCTGCCGCGCATGAAGGTATGGTCGAGCGTCTCGAATGTGCGTCGGGCAACCTGGCAGAATTCGCGGTATCTCCTACCTTCTTTTGGACTGCTAAACTCGCTAATCGCCGCGATGCTCTGTTCTTTGTCGGCAAATAGATCCAGCTGCGCTCCACCTCTCCAGCGATGGCGGGCCAGGACACTGAGTGGTCGCAGAGAAACACGATCCTCCAACGATGCTCCACAGCGATCAAACAGCTCGTCGAACACGTGACGCATTGTGAAGACAGTTGGCCCAGAATCAATCGCAAGACCCGCCCCCACAGACAGTTGACGGATTTTGCCGCCAACTGTTGGCTGCGCTTCGAGAACGCAAACATCGAAGCCCTCGCTTGCCAGTTCCATTGCCGCAGCAAGGCCGCCTACTCCGGCGCCAACGATGACGACTCGTGGTGAACGCATGCCAGCGTGACCTTCACATGAGCCACACCAATTTGACAGGCATGGCCGTCTATTGAACGAATTAATGGACAATTCTAACTGTAAAATTATATTGACACAAATTGATTTTCTACTGACCGCCCAAGCGGAGCGTCTTGCTCGGCGGAAAATCAGTGTTACGGGCCGCAGTTACGAAGAGCATTGAGATGTTGGGAGCGTTGCAGGAATATCTTTGGCGTCGGCGGGACGAATTGTTGGCCAACCCCAAAGCCCAAGACTGGAGCGTGAGTCTGCCATTTGTCAGGACCATCGCCAATAATCGTGCGCGCGATCTATTTTCCCTCTGCACTGGCTTCATTCACACCCAAATCGTAACAGCGTGTGTAGAGTTGGATGTGCTTGAGACTCTTGCTGCCGGGCCAATCTCGGCTGAGGATTTGGCGGCCAAGACAAAGCTGGAGACTGCCAGTGCCGAGCGTCTACTTGATGCTGCGGTGGCCCTGCGTCTAATCAGCAGGACACGGAACGGGCACTATCGATTAGACGAGCTGGGCGCAGCCCTGCGTGGCGCCCCGGGTGTCATCCAGATGATTAAGCACAATCAGACTTTTTATCGGGATGCGCAAGACCCAGTCGCCATTCTCAGGGGTGCGCAGGGAGCAACGGAGCTTTCAGGGTATTGGCCCTATGCTGAAGGCGATGATCAGGTTAGAAACCTTCAAAGCTCTGAAATTGACAACTATTCGGCGCTAATGGCTGCAACGCAACCGCAAATCTCAAGTGATGTCATAGCCGCGTATTCCTTTCGAAAACATTCGAGCCTGCTCGACGTTGGCGGTGGTAACGGCGCGTTTGTTGCGGCAGTGGCAAGGAGTGCGCCGAAGCTCAATGTGTGCGTTCTAGACCTGCCATCTGTTGCTGAGCAGGCTAAGCTTCAATTCAAACGAATGGGCCTTGCGTATCGGGCGTCAGCTATAGGCGGTGATTTCCATCGCGATCCTCTGCCAGGTTCGGCAGACATCATTAGTCTGGTTCGTATCCTATTGGATCACGATGATGATAAGGTTCGGCATCTTTTATCCTCCGCGCACAAAGCGCTGCCGTCAGGAGGGCGCATTCTAATAGCTGAGCCGATGTCGCGTGCACCAGGCGCGGAGCTCCTAAGTGATGCGTATTTTGGTTTATATTTGATGGCCATGGGGCGCGGACGTACACGCACGGTGGACCATATCCGCGAACTCCTGGGCGATTCAGGCTTCGCCAACCCAAAGCTCCTCAGAACAAGGCGGCCGTTGATGACGCAAGTTATCATCGCCAACAAGGATTGAGATATGGGGTGTAATAATTAATTGACAGTCAATAGTGTCTGATTAATGATACATCAGCGCGGCCACGTTTTCAGATGGCGCGAATAGGGCAGGTCTAATGGACACGACGGCGGTGATATTTGAGCATGGCAAGCAGCTGACGCTTGACACACTCACGCTGAACGAGCCGAATTCCAGTGATGTCGTGGTCGATACAATCTGGAGTGGAGTCAGTGCAGGAACTGAGCGCCTCCTCTGGACGGGTGAGATGCCTTGGTTTCCCGGTCTTCATTATCCGCTTGTGCCGGGTTATGAGGCAGTAGGAGAGGTCGTAGAAGCAGGTCCTGACTCGGATCGTAAAGTTGGCGATCGCGTGTTTGTCCCAGGGGCAACATGCTATCGTGATGCCAGTGGCTTATTCGGTGCGGCAGCTTCTCGCCTAGTTGTAGCAGGAAATCGTACTGTTCCGGTTGATGAGGCCCTGAATGAGCAAGCCATCCTGTTATCGCTTGCTGCTACAGCTCATCACATTTTAGCTGGGTCTCCACAAGTTGGTCCGATGCTTATTGTCGGGCACGGGACGCTTGGGCGGCTGATTGCTAGGGTCGCGATTGCTCAGGGTTGTCACCCCCCTACCGTGTGGGAGCGCAAAGCCGAGCGCGCACTCGGTGCCGCAGGTTATCAGATCAAGACCAGCGAGACGGATGCCGAGACAGGCTATGCCACAATAATCGACGCAAGCGGTGATCCTGACATCCTCAATCTCCTCATAAGTCGATTGAGACACGGTGGGGAAGTCGTGCTCGCTGGCTTCTACTCCACACCACTATCGTTTGTATTCCCGCCGGCATTTATGCGAGAGGCAAGGTTGCGGGTGGCGGCGGAATGGCAGCCGGCGGACTTAGAGGCGGTGAAGCACCTCATCGACGAGGGACGCTTAGACCTCAACGGTCTTATCTCACACCGATCACATTTCGAGCAGGCAGAAGAAGCGTACCGCATCGCTTTCTTAGAACCCGCATGCAGCAAAATGGTTCTCGATTGGAGGCACAGCTTATGACAGCCCCTGACGGCGTAATGATTGACGCCATCCGCAACGTAGATGATTTCTTACGACAAGAGGCAGCTGAGGAACCAGCTCCTGTGGTGACAGAGCCGCCGACTAAGACAACGGAGATCATCGCAATCTACGGCAAAGGCGGTATCGGCAAGAGCTTCACGCTGTCGAATTTGTCTTACATGATGGCCCAGCAAGGTAAGAAGACACTTCTAATTGGTTGTGATCCCAAGAGCGATACAACTTCGTTGCTTTTTGGCGGTCGTGCCTGCCCGACCATCATTGAAACGTCCTCAAAAAAGAAACTCGCAGGTGACGACGTTGCCATTGGCGATGTTTGCTTTAAGAGAGACGGGGTTTTCGCGATGGAGCTCGGTGGTCCAGAGGTTGGTCGCGGCTGCGGCGGGCGGGGCATTATCCATGGCTTCGAAATCCTTGAAAAGCTAGGCTTTCATGATTGGGATTTTGATTATGTCTTGCTTGACTTCCTTGGCGACGTGGTGTGCGGCGGCTTCGGACTGCCGATTGCTCGAGACATGTGTCAGAAAGTGATTGTTGTTGGTTCAAACGATCTCCAATCACTGTATGTCGCTAATAACGTCTGTTCGGCCGTACAGTACTTCAGCAAGCTTGGCGGCAATGTCGGCGTGGCTGGCATGGTCATTAACAAGGATGACGGAACTGGCGAGGCACATGCCTTTGCAGAAGCCGTCGGCATTCCAGTTCTGGCTGCCATCCCGGCAAATGACGACATTCGTCGGAAGAGCGCGAACTACGAGATTGTCGCCAGACCTGAAGAAACCTGGGGCGATCTCTTTGCTGGGTTGGCCGCCAATGTTTCTGCCGCACCGCCAGTCCATCCAACACCCCTCGATCAGGATGGCCTGTTGGGTCTTTTCGACTCCAAGACTGTTGGTGGGGATTTCAAGCTGGAACCGGCAACCATCGAAGATATGTGCGCCCCAGAGCGTCTCCACAAACCCTCACTCGAAGTGATTTACGATACGGTTTAGCGTCATGGCATCTCAATATGACATGGATGATGGATTGGCTGCCGACGGCAAGCCGGCCGAAGACTGTGGTACCGTTAGTCACGTAAGTGACGAGAGTGTTGGCTGCCATGCCGGAGCAGCACAAATGCAGGCGGCGGCGCGATCATCAGGCAATAGCGAACTGTTGGAGCAGTTTGCCAAGGACTATCCGGTTGGGCCGCACGACAAACCACAAAGCATGTGTCCAGCGTTTGGCTCATTGCGTGTTGGCCTTAGAATGCGACGGACAGCATCAGTCTTGTGCGGCTCTGCATGTTGCGTCTATGGCCTGACATTCACTTCGCACTTTTATGGTGCCAGACGTACCGTTGGTTATGTACCGTTTAACTCGGAAACACTCGTTACCGGCAAGCTTTTTGAAGACCTCCGCGACGCGGTCCACGAGCTGGCGGACCCTGAGTTATACGATGCCGTCGTCGTCACCAACCTTTGCGTGCCGACAGCATCAGGTGTGCCGCTGCAGCTCCTTCCAAAGGAGATCAATGGTGTCCGCATCGTGGGCATTGATGTACCCGGCTTTGGTGTCCCAACCCATGCCGAAGCTAAAGACGTCCTGGCCGGTGCGATGCTCAACTACGCTCGTCAGGAAGCCGAGTCTGGCCCAGTGTTAAGCCCCTCGGGCAGCCAGAAGCGCAAGCGCCCTGCAATTACTTTACTTGGTGAGATTTTTCCAGCAGACCCGGTGGCCATTGGCCAACTCCTTGATCCGTTAGATCTCGACGCGGGTCCCGTTGTTCCTACGCGGGAATGGCGCGAACTCTATACCGCGCTGGACTGCGCAGCTGTTGCTGCAGTGCATCCATTCTATACAAGTGCAATTCGCGAGTTTGAAATAGCCGGCAGGCCCGTCTTTGGATCTGCTCCGGTCGGGGTCGACGGAACCGCTGCTTGGCTTGAGCGCGTTGCAGACACCGTCGGCTCACCCTCCTCCAAGCTTTCCGCAGCCAAAGACGCGGCTCTGCCGTTTATCAGATCTGCACTCGAGGCGCATCCGATAAAGGCGCGCGTAACACTGTCCGGCTACGAAGGTTCGGAACTTCTCGTTGCCAGACTTTTGGCCGAGGCCGGCGCGGATGTCCGTTATGTCGGAACTGCCTGCGCTCAGACCAGATGGTCTGCTGCCGACCGAGAATGGCTGGAAGCACGCGGCACGCACGTTCAATACCGTGCATCACTTGAGCAAGACACGGCAGCTATGGAGGCCTTCGAGCCTGATATTGCGATTGGCACGACGCCTGTCGTTCAGAAAGCAAAGCAGCTAGCAATACCGTCACTTTACTTCACAAATCTCATATCAGCCCGACCGCTATTTGGAGTGCCCGGTGCAGCCTCGCTCGCCCACGTGATCAATGGCGCTATGGCTTCCAAAAGCCGTTTCCAGCGGATGAAGGATTTTTTCGGTGATGTCGGCCAACAGGAAAATGCTGGCATATGGGAAGACTCACCTCTGAGCCGGCCGCAGCGACGCAAAAAGACCATCGTTGCGAACGGCGGGGCGACAGTTGAGGGAGGCCCGGTAGGATGCTGATCCTCGATCTAGATCGAGCCGGTGGTTATTGGGGCTCAGTCTACGCCTTTACGGCGGTAAAGGGATTGCAGGTGATTATCGACGGTCCCGTTGGTTGTGAGAACCTGCCAGTGACGTCGGTGCTCCACTACACAGACGGTCTTCCACCGCATGAACTCCCGATTGTTGTTACCGGACTGGCCGAGGATGAACTTGGTCAGCACGGAACCGAAGGCGCCTTGCGGCAGGCTCACAGCACGCTTGATCCTGATACGCCGGCTGTCGTTGTGACAGGCAGTATTGCCGAAATGATCGGCGGTGGGGTGACACCGGAAGGAACCAATATCCGCAGGTTCCTGCCGCGAACCATTGATGAAGACCAATGGCAGAGCGCCGACCGCGCCCTCAAGTGGTTGTGGTCCGAGTTCGGTATGAAGGGTGCCAGGCGGCCGAAAGCACGCAAAAAGAAAGAGGGCGATAAGCCCAAGGTCAACATCATTGGACCAATGTACGGCGTGTTTAACATGCCGTCTGATCTCGCAGAGATACGCCGACTAATTGAAGGCGTTGGTGCTGAGGTTAACATGGTCTTCCCGCTCGCTAGCCACATTGCAGATGTTGGGCGCCTCGTTGATGCTGATGTCAATGTCTGCATGTATCGTGAGTTTGGTCGTCAACTTTGCGAGGCCATGGAGCAACCCTACTTGCAGGCTCCTATTGGGTTGGAATCGACATCGCTGTTCCTGCGCAAGTTGGGCGAACTCACTGGGCTTGATCCCGAGCCGTTCATTGCACGCGAAAAGCACACGACCATCAAACCTATCTGGGATCTTTGGCGATCGGTCACGCAAGATTTCTTCGCGACGGCAAGCTTCGCAATTGTTGCCAACGAAACCTACGTTCGTGGGATCAGAAACTATCTCGAAAACGATCTTGGCTTTAGTTGTACCTTTTCGGTCTGCCGTGTAGCGGGTGGCAAAACTGATAACGCTGCGATTCGTAATAACGTGCAGACCAATACCCCTCTGGTCATGTTCGGCAGCTACAATGAGCGGATGTACTTGGCCGAGATTGACTCAAAGGCCGTTTACATTCCTGCTTCGTTTCCTGGTACCGCCATTCGACGACACACCGGCACGCCTTTCATGGGCTATGCAGGGGCAACGTACTTGCTGCAGGAATTTTGCAACGCGTTGTTCGATGCCTTGTTCGAGATCCTACCGATCGGTTCGGAACTGGATAAAGCACCATCAACGCCAGCGCGGATGCGCAGTGAAGTGCGCTGGGAAAGTGAAGCCCAAGCCGCTTTAGACAATGCTGTCGGAAAGTTCCCAATCCTCACAAGAATATCAGCAACAAAAAAACTTAGAGATGACATTGAGCGATATGCCCGCGACTTCGATGCCAATGCAGTGACACTTGAGTTATTTGACAAGGCATGTCAGGCCAACAGGGAGGCTATTAAATGATGAGTATTACGCAGACACATCATAGAATTGAACCGCTTTCGAAATCAAGATTTGAGCAGCGTATCCCGTCCAGGAGAAATTCAAGTGAAAAACGCGAGTATCACCTAATGTTCGGGTTTATGTTCACATATTTTGTTTTGCTCGGCTTGTTGACATTTTTTCTTCCGAACAAGCTGCGGCCTTTCAGTGGAAGCTGCCCGAATAGATGGGCGATTACCGGCAATGCGTGGTGCGCCGCGAACGAGGTTACACCCTTCATGTTCATGCGCTGACTAGCATCGCGAATGTTCTTTTGAAGGTACGAAGATATGTCGGATAAGAGCTAGCCGGCATGTGCCCAGCGCGAGGGCGGGTCGCGCAACGAGGTCAAAATTCCAGAATTTAGGAGATGTCCTATGGATGTACAGGACCACCCACTTTACGGGGCTTCAGGACTGACGGATGAGCAGGCGAAAGAGGTACACGGCTACTTCATGACGATGACGATTGTGTACGTCGCTATTGCTTTGGTCGCTCATTATCTGATGTGGATCTGGCGCCCCTGGCTAGGTGGCTAAACCGCGGTGTCCTCAAGACACCGAGCTTGACCCACGAAATGTGGCTTGGGAAAGGAAAACTGAATGTTTCGCATTTGGCAAATGATCCACCCAATGCGAGCTTTAACGCTTATGTATATCTTCTTGGCGTTACTCGCATTTACGATCCACTTCATCCTTTTGAGCACAGAGCGCTACAATTGGTTGAGTGAGTCTGCGGCCGTACAAACATCGCAGACGACAATCGAAAGAGTCGTGGACTACGGTTGACGACTTTAGCGGGTGACGATTTTAAATGTTCTCTTATTTGAATCGTCACCCGCTCAAAATGAATTGACGCAGCGAAGGCGCTCTGCCGGAGGAATGAGTAATGGCGATGCTGAATTTCGAGAAGAAGTACCGCGTAAAAGGTGGTACCCTCGTTGGCGGTGACTTATTTGATTTCTGGATTGGCCCCTTTTATGTCGGCTTCTTTGGCGTGACGACAATGTTCTTTACGCTTATGGGAACAAGCCTGATCATGTACGGTGCGTCGCAAGGACCAACGTGGAACCCGTGGTTGATAAGCATCAACCCTCCAAGTGTTGAGCTTGGCCTGGCGATGGCTCCACTGAATGAAGGCGGATTATGGCAGTTCGTGACGGTATGCGCGATAGGAGCATTCGTATCCTGGGCGCTACGGGAAGCGGAAATTTGCCGGAAGCTCGGTATGGGCTACCACGTTCCTATAGCCTTTAGCTTTGCAATCCTTGCGTACGTGAGTTTGGTCGTCATCCGACCTGTTTTGATGGGGGCATGGGGACATGGCTTTCCCTATGGTATCTTCACTCACCTTAACTGGGTATCGTACGTTGGCTATAGTTACGGTAACTTCCACTACAATCCGGCGCATATGATCGCGATTACATTCTTCTTCACTGTAACGCTGGCTCTGGCCCTGCATGGCGGTCTCATCCTTTCTGCTGTTAATCCTCAAGCCGGGCTCAAGGTGCGCACACCTGATCATGAGAACACTTTCTTCCGCGATACCATCGGGTACTCGATTGGAACACTCGGGGTTCACCGGTTAGGCCTCATTCTGGCCCTCAACGCGGGTTTCTGGAGTGCGGTTTGTATCGTGATTAGCGGGACTTACTGGACCGACAGCTGGATCACATGGTGGGAGCAGCTCTCAGCACCACCCGAGAACTATTACCAAGCTGCTGATTACTTCGTTGGCGGAGGAAGCTAGCAATGGCAGAATATCAAAACATATTCACGCGGGTACAGGTCCACGCCGAGCCAGAGATGGGTGTGCCCATTGACGATAAAGTTTGGCCGCGTGAAGGCAAACCCGGATTCAACTATTGGTTTGGCAAATTCGGAGATGCACAAGTCGGACCCATCTACATCGGTGGGCTTGGCTTGGGGGCTTTTATTTTCGGCGGTATTGCAATCATAATCATGGGCCTCAATATGATGGCGCAGGTGAATTGGAATCCGTATGACTTTGTCGTTCGCCTGCCGTGGTTGTCGCTAAATCCACCGCCTCCCGAATATGGTCTAAAGATCATTCCACCTCTCGATAAAGGTGGCTGGTGGCTTATTGCAGGCTTCTTCCTAACCGTTTCCATCATTCTCTGGTGGTTGAGGATCTACGTGAATGCCGTACGTCTCGGTATGGGTACACACGTTGCCTGGGCGTTTGCCTCGGCGATATGGCTCTACTTAGTATTGGGGTTCATTCGTCCAATTGCTATGGGGCATTGGAGTGAAGCAGTTCCGTTTGGATTTCTCGCGCACCTTGACTGGACGAACTACTTTTCAATTACTTATGGCAACCTGTTCTACAATCCGTTCCACGCGCTTTCGATTGTCTTTTTGTACGGCTCGGCACTCCTCTTCGCCATGCACGGAGCGACAATTCTCGCCGTCAGTAGATACGGCGGTGAACGCGAAATTGAGCAAATCACCGACCGTGGTACCGCTTCGGAAAGAGCGGCTCTGTTCTGGCGCTGGACGATGGGTTTCAATGCTAGCATGGAGTCTATTCACCGCTGGGCATGGTGGTTTGCGGTACTGTGCACTCTGACTGGTGGTATTGGAATCCTGCTGACTGGCACCGTTGTCACGGACTGGAGTGCTTGGGCCGAAAAGCACAGCTATCTAGCGACCGAAGTGCACTACATTCCTGGCAACTAGTCGTATTGCCGAACAAATTAGACGTGCAGGCGCAGCTTCGTCATTGCTGCGCCTGTGTCGAACAAGCGAAGGTTAATCGCAGTCCTTGCAATATTGCGTCAACTAGTATGCGGCGTTGGTCAAAGAGATGCTGCTTTTCAATATCCTCATAGTCGCCCACATAGTGACCGGTACACTGGGACTGGCGAGTCTATGGGGCCCGGTGATTACTCGAAAAGGCAACTCGCTGCATAAGTTGTGGGGACGGATTTTCGTCTACTGCATGCTCAGCACTGGTACATTCGCGGTTGGAATGAGTTTGTGCTCGCTTAGTGCTCCGCTCGAGACACACCCGTTCTCGCAAGACGCACCGTTGGTTCGCGGCTTGTTCGGATGGATGATGCTCTATCTGGGTGTGTTAACAATAGCGCTTGCCTGGCATAGCTTTGTCACGGCTCGAAACAAGCGTAACCACCAAGCCAACAAGACGGTAGTAAATTACTTGCTCCAAGGCCTTATGGGCTTAACAGGACTTTATTGTGCGATACGCGGGGTGCAGTTGGATCAGGTTATTATGGTTGGTGTTGCTATACCAGGACTCGCAGCCGCCGCACTGAACATCAACTTTCTTCATCAGCGCGATCCGATTTCCGATGAATGGCTGGTTCAGCACTTCCGGGCAGGTATTGGTGCAGGCATCTCGGTCTATACCGCTTTCCTGGCGTTTGGCGCCGTCAATTGGTTTCCAGCCTTGGCGTTCAATTCTCTTCTATGGGCGATCCCAACCGTATTCGGCGTCGCCTACATGATCCATCACCAATGGAGGGTTTTCAAACAACGCCATCATGGCGGTCGCGACTCTGAAACCCTCTCGGGGCAGCTTCTGGGACCATTGCTGGCGACATTACCGCAGCGCAAGGATCAGTCTTCGTAGTCATGATCATGCTTGCCAAATGAGAATGCTGTTATGCTATGCTGCCCGTATCCCACAAGATCACGCCATGCAGTTTTTGTACGTTGAACGATTGAGTTGCTTCGTGTGATTATGACAATGGGATTTTTTCAGTGCCTCACTGAGCCCATGCAGCTTCCAAAGAATAAAAACAAAAACACTAGGCCAAGCCAAACTACAGCCACCGCTGATGGCGCAGGTTTCGTTTAGCAATCAACGAGACTTGCGCGTTCCTGTCCTATTCTATTCAGCGGCAATCCGCACATAGCGCCCGCTACCAACGGGACAGGCCGCCCACAAGGTACTGAGCGCATCGCACAGATGGTCAATATGAGCATCGCTGTGCAGTGGTGTCGGTGTCAGACGGATCCGCTCAGTACCGCGCGGTACAGTCGGATAATTGATCGGCTGCACGTAGATGTTGTGATTGTCGAGTAGCGCATCGGTAACGGCTTTGCAGTGGACGGGATCACCCACCGCGACCGGGACGATGTGGCTCGGATTGTTCATGACCGGTAGGCCGCACTGCTCAAGCCTAGCTTTTACTGTAGTGGCGCGCTCTTGATGGCGTTCACGCTCCGAGTTGCTGAACTTAAGATGTCGAATACTGGTCAGCGCACCGGCAGCCACGGCGGGCGTCAGCGATGTTGTAAATATAAAACCGGGTGCGTAGGAACGAATAGCATCACAGCAATCGCGGGACGCAGCGATATAGCCTCCCATGACACCAAACCCTTTGGCCAGAGTCCCATTTATGATGTCAATACGATCCGCCACGCCTTCGCGAGCCGCCACGCCGGCACCTCGCGGGCCATACATGCCCACGGCATGGACCTCATCAAGGTAGGTCATCGCTCCGAATTCTTTGGCGAGATCGCAAATCTCGGAAATCGGGGCGATATGGCCGTCCATGGAATAGACGCTTTCAAAGGCAATGATCTTTGGCGTCGACTTTGGATACTGCGCGAGTTGCTCTCTTAAGTGGCCGATGTCGTTGTGCCGCCAGATCCGCTTCTCGCCTTTGCCATGGCGGATACCTGCGATCATCGAGGCATGGTTCTTTTCATCGGAGAAGATCACGGTTCCAGGGATTAGATCGACTAAGGTTGACAGAGTGGTATCGTTGGCAACAAAGGCCGAAGTAAATAGCAGAGCAGCTTCTTTGTCATGCAGATCCGCAAGCTCCTCCTCCAGCTCAACATGGTAGTGTGTGGTACCCGATATATTGCGGGTGCCACCCGAGCCGGCACCAACTGTGTCGAGCGCCTCATGCATAGCGGCCAAGACGTTTGGGTTCTGGCTCATGCCGAGATAGTCGTTTGAACACCACACAGCCACTTCGCTATGACCGCCATGGCGGAAACAGTCGGCGACGGGATAATTTCCGCGCTGACGCTTGAGATCAGCAAAGATGCGGTATCGTCCTTCATCATGAAGGGTGGCCACGCGTTCTTTGAATTGTCGCTGATAGTCCATTATGACGGCTTCCTCGCAATTAGCTACTGGACGTAGCCAGTGGTCTTTCTGTTTGGGTTGGCGTGTGAGGGAAGGCAAGCTTATCGCGGCGTTCCGTCCCCGCCTCACCATCATCCTTTGGGGTTATGATGCCGGCGTGTCGCGATTTTTTGTGCGATGCTAATCCCCATGACCACAGTGCGTTAACCGGTATCGGCAGCACCAAGAACCAGTGTTCGATAACAGCCAGAGAAACCAGCACTGCCAGCAATCCATAAGCCGCCTCCTCAAATGATCCGGTAGGGGCCGCAATCGCCGTGTATAACAGTAAGCCCGCAACGACGGTGGAAACGGTTACCGAGAACGGAAACAGGAGGTTCATTGGCTGCTTGGTGAAGTACGTCTGAAGATAAGAAATGTTGTCCGGCAGGAACTCCGTCGCATGATTGGGAACGCCAAGAAAGACATTCATCTTAGCGCTTAACCGCATCCACCAGAGAACCAGGTAGGTGTAAAGTCCGACTTGATTCTCAGCTTGCCAGGTGATGGCCCAGAGCATCAATCCCATGAGAAGAATAGCCAGTTCATGATAGATGATGGCCTGAACCGCATGACTCAGCCGTTGCCAACCGCGACTTTGTGTGTCGGCCGCCTCGGTTCTCGGTCCTGTGATCATTCCGAGATACAGCGTCATTTCCTGCCAGCCCCAGCACAGGATGGCAAAGCTGAACGCAGCGAACGCCGCGAGTGGTGTCGTGATGGAAGCGGTCAAAGCCAGTCCGATCATAGCGGCGATTGACAGCACAGTTATCGCGAGCAGTGACCAGGCATGCGTCTTCCTTGGCAGTCCGTCCAGATAAAGAATAATCCCCGTACTGAACCACCAGACAAAAACCGCGAACAAGCCTGCGATGAGCAACTCCATCTAAACTGCGTCCTTTGTCGGGAGCCTACCAGGCCGGTTGCAGACGGCTCGTTTCGGGAAGCTCATTGTTCTGCGCCGGCAGGAAGTAGAGACGCATGAACGTCATGCCCGCGACAGCCGCGAGCCCTATGCGCTTCAGCGTGCCGATAACGCCGCCCTGTTGCTTTGCGCGATCCAGTGCATTGCTGGTCTTGCGGAGCGATTCAAGGCCTTCAAAGAACTTCGGATTGTCGATGTCCAACGTCAAAGGAAAGACCTGTTTGGAGATTTCCGAGGTGACACGGAAAACTTGCTTGCCGTACTCGGTCGGATCGATCCCAAGGGCTTTATGGAATGCCGGCCGCGCGTGGTCACGAACATACATCGTCGCGAAGACAGCAAGCAAAAAGAAACGCACCCAGTGCTTGTTCATCCCTTTGAGGAGGTGCGGGTTCGCACGCATTAGCAAAGCAAAGGCTTCACCGTGCCGGAACTCATCATTACACCACTTCTCAAACCACTTGAAAATAGGATGGATGCGCTTGTCAGGATTGCGTTGCAGATGGCGGTAGATGGTAATGTAACGTGCATATCCTATTTTCTCCGACAGGTATGTCGCGTAGAAAATGAACTTCGGCTTGAAGAACGTGTATTTCTTCTTGCGCGTCAGGTAGCCGAGATCAATGCCAAGGCCAAAGTCCTTCAAGCTGTCATTTATAAAGCCAGCGTGCCGAGCCTCATCACGTGCCATCAACCGAAACAGCTGGCAAATATCCGGGTTCTTGCCGCGTCGCTTCATCTCGGCGTACAGCACACAACCTGAGAATTCGGCCGTGAGTGAGCTGACAAGAAAGTCGACGAATTCCTTGCGCAGGTCTTCCGGCAGCGCATTGAGATCAATGTCGTCCCATGCATCTCCACGTTTGAAATGCCCTTTGTTGGGATCGCTCTCCATCTCCGCGATCAGCTCATCCCATTCGGCCCGCACCGGACTAACGTCAATGGCGTCGAGTTCATCAAAGTCGGTTGTATAGAAGCGTGGCGACAGAATTGTATTCTGCTCAGCCCAAGCTCTGGTATCTTTTTTTGTGATTGAAAGGTGTTCGATTGTCATAGCTTCTTCTCCGCACTGAAGCTGAACTCACAAAGTTCCATGAATTCCAGATTACCTGTCAACCTTGTCCAAGTCCGCTCGATCAAGCCGGCCCTTCGCACGCTGGCGCGCCGGCGAAGCTCCAACTCTTCACCATAGGGCACGACAATAGGAGCCCCGTGCACGCGAACCTCATCGCCGGGTTCAAGAGTGATCCCGTCATCCAATTCGACATGCGCCTCGAGGCTATCGAATGTATTGATAACCCGAACGGTGCACTGCGTTTCCAGAGCTCTTCTTTTCATCATCGCAAGCTCTCCTTGAGATAGTGTCGGACTGCTGGCAAACCCGGCAGTCACATATGGGCCGGATTCATTACCGGATTGGCGCCGTTGCTTGCCGTGACTGGCATGTAACGGTCGCGTGTGCGTACAACTTTGGGGCGAGCAGGTTCAAACACAGTCTCGTTCGCCGCTGCCGCTTCCTCCGCCTTGGCATGCGCTAACAAGGCATCACTGAGTGTCTTCGCCACTTTGGCGCCGTTCGGCACTAGGCGCATAGCGGGTGCTGCACCCTGCCAACTCCACGGTCGGTTATGCGGCCAGATTGCAAAGATCGATAGCCGGTTCCCATCGAGCAGCGAAACCGAAATGTCCCCAGCTCCTGAGCCGTGGATCTTCGCATCAGCACGCGCAATCTTTGTGAAGGGAACATTGACTGCCATCGGCATCGTGACGCCGTGACGAATGATGAGGCGCTTGTTCGTCAACGTGTAGATTGTATTGATCGCAACCAACCAACCCATAACCATCAGGAAGCCCACGACTAGGCCACCAAGAAACAACAAGGTCACAACCGTGATCGCGACCCGCCCGGCGTCAGCCCCGTGATTAAAACCGGAGAATATGGACGAGATCGCGAGCACGGAAAAGAACGCAGCTATCCAGCGCGTATGGAATGCACGATGGCCCAGTGTCCAAAGATCCGGTGAACCTGACCATAGAATTTTCTCGTCGTCAGGTAGATCAGACGGGAGTCCTGGCACCGGCTCGAAAGCAAAATCGTCGTTCGCGCTCATATGATCGGCTCCTGTCGATCTGGCGTCGCATAGAGGTAGCCACCACCGAAGTAGCCCTGGATCTTATCTTCTTCCAGCATCGTCACCCGGTCGGGGTTAGCGATGGCAGGGATGTTGGCGAACTGAGTGGACAACAGCGCCGCGGTATGGATTTCGGCGTTAGGTTTACCCTTCTTGGCACGTATGAAGTCCATGAGCAGGTCGCGATCAGTTCGGATCTGGGCGACATTGAAGGGCATCAGGACTCGACGCCCGGGCACTGTAACTGTTTGTCCATCCTCGCCCGAAGATCGCGTCGTCCCTGGTAGTTCGACTTCAAGGTAACGGATGAGATAGTCAGATTTGTCGACCCAAATGTCAGCTACAGAACCCGCGGCATTGCCGTCCGCGCCGTGTACAGTCAGCCCTTGCGGGTCAATATCCTGCTCTGCAACCGAGAAATCAGCTGCCACACGCATTGGTACGATGCGGGGTTCACCTGCGAACGTGAGATCAGCAATGTCAGGTCGTTCTGTAAAAGAAGCCGGGCCTATGGCATCTTTCATAGGATCACCCAACGGAACGAGTGGCGATCCGGGGCCACCAATTGCAAACTCGGCGTTCAGTGCGCGCGTATCCGCCAAGGCAGGGTCAGGAGCCTGACGCGTACGACCATCATTGGTGATGAATGTCTTGGGTTTTGGCATCCATAAACTTTGATCCCACGTCTTGCCGTCGGGATCTGAAACAACCGGAAAGCCTTCGCGACGTCCTTCCTGCTGCAGATACAGCACCAACCAGAAAAAGAACGCCCAGAACAGATAGAGTGCAATCAGCGCAATATCGATGTGTCCAGTAATTTGACCGAATGCCAGCATTGCCGGTCCTCCCTTTGCAAAAGTATCAGCCAGGTGTCTCTGTGATACCGAACCGTTGAATGACTCTCCGTTGCGCTTCGAGTTGGTGGCGGGCCAACGGCCCAATCACTGCAATCGCAGCGAAGAGCAGGATGATCTCGAGGTGATAGACGGACGCGTAACCGATAGACGTGCCTTCGAACCCGTTGCCAAACCCGCTGGAATTGACAATCCAACTCACGCCGTCGCGCAGCGCACCACCGACCGCCATCGCGATACCGATAGCGGTCACTTGGACGGCTCCCCAAGCACCAAGCGCAAGACCGGCGCCGTCTTCCGAAACCTGTGCCATGGCCGCAGTTAGCGTGCCGACCGCAAACAAACCACCACCGACGCCGATCAAGGTCGTTCCGATTTGAAATACCACCACAGCCCTGAGCGGCCCGGATAATAAGACGGCGCCAAATCCAACGACCCCGACGACTGCTCCGAGCGCCGCAATCCTGCAGGCATCGATCCCTCTCCCGAGGAAACGTGCTGCGAGGGCAAATCCGACAAGACTACCGGCCGCCATGAAAGCTGTTAGGGCAGTTGTCGCGCTGACGCTGAGCTTGAGGACCTCGCCACCATAAGGCTCCAGCAGAACGTCCTGCATGCCGAATGCAGCCGACCCCAGTGCGACAGCGACCAGCAGTCGAAGTGTCTGAGGGTGTTGCCGATACTCGGTCCAGGCTTCGGCAAATGATGGCCGCGGTCGGTTGGGCGCAGTCAGCTCCAAATTCCGTGGCTCTTGCTTCCACAGCGCAAAATGGTTCAGCGCGACAACAGCAAGGGCGCAACCTTGAATGATCTGGATCAGCGACTGTGGCGTCACGTCTGTAAGCAAACGTCCGAGCAGCAGTGCAGATACGAGCATGCCAACAAGCAGCATAACGTAGAGCAGCGCCACGACTCGCGGGCGGGTCTGATCATTTGAGAGATCACTAGCAAGAGCGAGTCCTGCGGTCTGGCTCATGTGAAGGCCGGCGCCGGCCAAGAGAAAAGCCAGACACGCTGCAATCTGACCGACAATCGGATGGGCCTGCGTCTCAGGTGTCAGGTTGATCAATGCGAATGGCATGATCGAAAGCCCACCAAACGTTAGCAGGGCGCCAAACCACATGTACGGCACACGGCGCCAGCCGAGAAAGGACTTATGGGTGTCTGAGCGGAAGCCGATCAGTGCACGCATTGGTGCAAGAAACATCGGCAAGGATATCATCAAGGCGACCAACGTCGCCGACACGCCAAGCTCAACGATCATCACCCTGTTGAGCGTGCCTGTCAGAAGCACGAGCGTCATACCAACCGAGACTTGGAATAGCGACAGTCTGAGAAGACGCGACAGCGGCAGCTTGTCTGTCGCAGCATCAGCAAACGGTATTAGCTGCAATAACAGATGCGCCGACTGATGTCGATTTATCTTCGGCAGGAACTTCATTCGCAGCTGAGCTCCTGTCCGTGTGAAATGTAGAAACCTGCTTTGATGCGGCCGTCACGCGCAAATTTCCAACCCGCCAAACACGGATGGGAATTGATCTCACGCCTCAGCCTTGGTGGGCTGATTGGCACGATTGCCGGCGCTCGGTCTGAGCGTGGAAAGGCACGCCCGGCGGCATGCATGATCCGCAGGGCCGGTGTCGCTGGCGCATATGTAAACACTATGGATTGTTTTGTTCGTTGAGCAAGCTCAGCCAAGGCGGTCGAGATCTGCTCAGGCTCGTAGTGAATCAGACTATCCATTGCGACAACGTGATCAAACGGGCCAAGCTCGGGCGAGAGCATATCACCGACGACATAGTCGATACGACAGGCAAGCTCCGACGGCGTTCGTTCCTGAGCCACATCAACAAGCGAACCCGCAACGTCAACAGCGACAACATCCGCGCCGCGCCGCGCAAGTTCCATCGAGAACGCACCCGTTCCACAGCCGGCATCGAGTATACGCCGCCCGACAAGATCGGCCGGCAACCATGATTGCAACTGAGCGCGCATGCTTTCTCGGCCCGCGCGCACCGTTTGCCGAATACGGCTTACCGGTGCATCCGTCGTCAAACGCAACCATGCTTTGGCCGCCGTCCGGTCGAAGTAGGTCTCAAGCTGGTCGCGCCGAGCATTGTAGGCAGTTTCGCTCATAACCTTAGCAACCCTTGATCAGTCGAAACCCAGAAAGTCAAAGATGTCTCGATCCTCCATCGAGTTAATCTCCAACGGATCGGTCCCATTCCAGAGTGTCCTCGCCAGTTCGAGATAAGCCGCTTGCACGGCTTCAAGCTCCGGCGAAGCTTCCATTTCGAAAAGCGTAGATTTTTTCAGACGGCTCTTGCGGATCACGTCGAGATCCGGGAAGTGCGCCAGTCGCTTCAACCCCGTTGCATCACAGAACCGATCAATCTCGTCCGTACTTGCGCTACGGTTTGCGATCGCCCCTCCAAGGCGCACATTGTAGTTGCGTGCCTTGGCGCCAATTGCCGCGATGATACGGTTCATTGCAAAGATCGAGTCAAAGTCATTTGCGGTGACGATCAATGCCCGGTCGGCATGTTGTAAGGGCGCAGCGAAGCCACCACACACGACGTCGCCCAAAACATCAAAGATCACAACATCAGTATCTTCAAGAAGATGATGCTCCTTGAGGAGTTTGACGGTTTGTCCAACCACGTATCCACCGCAACCAGTACCAGCCGGTGGTCCGCCGGCCTCAACGCACATCACGCCATTGTAACCCTCGAAGACGAAGTCCTCGGTGCGAAGTTCTTCCGTATGGAACTCCACGGATTTCAAAACATCGATCACGGTCGGCATCAGCTTTTTGGTCAGCGTGAAAGTCGAGTCATGCTTTGGATCGCAACCGATCTGTAGAACACGCTTGCCGAGCTTGGAGAATGCAACCGAAAGGTTCGAGGACGTCGTACTCTTGCCGATGCCACCCTTGCCATAAACCGCAAAAACCTTGGCGGTATCTATTTTCATTTTGGGATCGAGATGGACTTGAACGCTACCCTCGCCATCACCGAAACCCGAGGATGCGCAAGAGTTGCATCCTGACTTGAGATCAAATGTCATGCAGCGACTCCTTCGCCGATTCCTTCAAGGATATCTTCCAGCTCATCACCGGCTTCCCGCAACGCATCGAGAGTCGCGTCGTCCGGGTCCCAGTAATTTCGCGCGTGGGCTTCCAATAAACGATTTGCTACCTTTGCTGAGGCCGCAGGGTTCAGGTCTGCCAGACGCTTGCGCATCTCCGGGTCGAGCACATATGTCTGGCTAATCTGCTGATAAACCCACGGTGCAACCTGCCCAGTCGTTGCCGACCATCCCATGGTGTTGGTTACTGCAGCCTCTATCTGGCGCACGCCTTCATAACCGTGATCCAGCATGCCTTCGTACCATTTCGGATTGAGAGCTCGCGTCCTAGTCTCTAGGGCAACCTGTTCCGCGAGCGAACGGACTTTGCCTTCGCCGCGCGTCTGATCACCGATATAGACGACGATTTTGTTGCCTTGCTGGCGTTGGGCCGCGCGTGAAATTCCACCTAGGGTATCGAAGTAATGGTCAATCGTCGTCACGCCGAGCTCTACCGACTCCAAGTTCTGGTACGCCACTTCGATATCACTCAATATCGAGTTTAAGATTTCGGTCTTCTGGATGGGCCGTCCTGACGTGCCATAGGCAAAAGATTTACGGCGCGCGAACACCTCGGCGAGTTCATCCTCATCTTCCCAGCACGACTCTTCAATGAGATGGCTAACATTCGATCCGTAGGCGCCATCGGCGTTTGAGAACACTCTGAGTGCTGCAGTTTCCAAATCACAGCCATGCTCGGCTGCATATGCCAATGCGTGCTTGCGCACAAAGTTTTGTTCCAAAGGCTCATCGCTCGATGCGGCGAGGAAACAGGCTTCGGCGATGAGCTTTGTTTGTAGAGGCAGCAGGTCTCGGAAGATCCCTGAAAGCGTGGCAACTACGTCAATGCGTGGATGAGCCAATTTATCAAGCGGGATGAGTTGTGCTCCACAGAGGCGGCCATAGGAGTCGAATCGCGGCTCAGCACCAAGGAGTGCCAGCACTTGCGAGATCGGTCCGCCCTCGGACTTTAGATTGTCTGTGCCCCATAGCACAAACGCAATCGTCTCAGGATGGGAGCCCTGTTCTTGGCGATAGCGCTGCAGCAGTTTCAGAGCCTGAGCACGTCCATCTTTCATCGCAGCCAT
This sequence comes from Filomicrobium sp., assembly GCA_002689605.1. Taxonomy (GTDB): domain Bacteria; phylum Pseudomonadota; class Alphaproteobacteria; order Rhizobiales; family Hyphomicrobiaceae; genus Tectiglobus. The sequence continues at coordinate 28,970 of NZGY01000005.1, read as the reverse complement.
GCTCGGCATACGGTAAGGATCGAAACCATGGATGTTCCGCCCAGTTGGCAGGATGTCAGGTGACCGCACAAGGTCTCCACTAGCCGAGGGTGGAACAAAACACCCATCTAGGGCGTGAATGATAGCGTCTACCTCGCCGTTCTTGGCAAGCATGTGGCCAATACGAGCAAGCTCTTCGAGGGCGCCAAGTTTCTGCTGATCATCGTCTACATCATTGCCGAGAAGCGCTGCACGTGCGTTATCCAGAACAACCAGATCTTCAAAAACCGAGCGGTCCAGTTCTGATAGCGGCCCATCAGCAGCCATCGCCTGCAGCATCTCAGCGCGTTCACTCAAAGACATTCCCGAACCGACAACGTGCAGGCCATTCGGAATAAGCGTGCTCTCAAGCTCTTCCAAAGCTTGCCGCGTAACGCGTATGTGTTTCTCAGCGTCCGCTCCCCATAATGGCTCGGCCTGTGCGAGTTCCAATTCACCTGCTTGCGCCTGAATGACCTCAGCCAATCGTTGCAGCTCAACGACATCGTCAGGCGGCAACATTCGCCATCTGTCGAGTGACGCCTTGAGTTCGAACAATCCCTTGTAGAGGCCTGCTTGCGAAATGGCTGGCGTAAGATAACTGACGAGAGTGGCTGCAGCCCGACGTTTGGCGATCGTGCCCTCGGACGGGTTGTTGGCGGCATACAGATAGATGTTGGGTAAGTCACCAATCAATCGATCAGGCCAGCAATCAGCTGACAGCGCCGTCTGCTTGCCGGGCATAAATTCCAAAGCGCCGTGCGTCCCAAAATGAAGGACCGCATCAGCTGCGAAGTCTTCGCGCAGATAGCGGTAAAATGCCGAGAACGCATGCGTTGGCGCAAAGCTCTTTTCGAATAGCAGGCGCATCGGGTCGCCTTCATATCCGAATGATGGCTGCACACCGACAAAGACGTTCCCGAACTGCGCGCCGAGAACAAGGAGCTCGCCACCTAGGCTTTGGTGTCGACCGGGTGCAGGCCCCCACTGAGCTTCTAATTCAGCAAGATGCGGCTCACGGCGAACATGTTCATCACTGGTGACCAGAGCATGAACGTTTGCCGGCGTGCCATATGTTTGGGAGTTGCCGATTAGAATTCTATCGCGCAGTTCGTCGACGGATTGCGGGACATCTACCGTGTAGCCAGCCTTGGCTAGGCCCTTCAAGGTACGAAACAGAGATTCATAGACCGACAGGTAGGCGGCCGTGCCAACGCTGCCGCCGTTTGGCGGGAAGTTAAACAGCGCTATGGCAAGTTTACGTTCTCGCCTTGCGGTGCGGCGCAGCTGGATAAGTTTGGCAACCCGTGCTGCGAGCATCTGAGCACGCTCGTGCTCCGGCTGCATGTCAAAGCTGCCGGCGCCCCGCGGCATACCTGCCGTGTCGGACGCAGCGGATGCGTCGGATCGCCCGCCGTAGAGCATGCTGCCAGTGGCGCCATCCAACTCTGGTATCGCGACCATCATTGTCGCCTCAACAGGCATCAGACCACGATCTGACTCCCGCCATTGTTCAAGCGACTGGAATTCCACCGCGTGAGCCGACAGATAGGGGACATTGAGTTGCGAGAGGACTTGGCTAGCAGCTTCGCTATCGTTGTAAGCCGGGCCGCCCACCAAAGAAAAGCCCGTCAACGAAACCAGTGCGTCAATCTTTGTCTCGCTGGCACGTCGGAAGAAGCGATCGATTGCAGGGCGCGCATCAAGACCGCAAGCGAATGTGGGTATAACGTTCAGTCCGCGATCTTCCAGCGCGGAGATGACGGCATCGTAGTGCCGTGTATTCCCTGCCAACACGTAGGATCTCATCAAGATTACGCCAACCGTCGGCCGGTCAAGATTTGAGATCCTTGCAAGTGCGGCATTGTCATCAGTGATTTTGTCTGCGAGGCGGGGATGATAGATACCTACCTCGGGATACGTCAGTGGCGCATCGACTGTTAATTGACCGCGGAATTGTTCACGTGGCCCGCTCGCATAGCGATTGACTAAGTTGCGCACCAGATTTGCGAAGTTTTCATCGGATCCTGCAAGCCAATACTGCATCGTAATGAAGTAGTTGCGTAGATCTTGCGCCGAACCCGGAATGAACCGCAATAGCCGCGGTAGACGCCGCAGCATCGCCATCTGCCGCTCTCCAGAGCTTTGGTTCTGAGAGCGGTTATTGCCGCGTAGGCGTTTGATGAGGCCGAGGATGCCTTTGGCTTCTTTTGAGAAGTCTAGCCGCCCAAGTTTTGTCAGTTTGATAACCTCACCGGCGGACATAAAACTGATAATGGCATCACACTGGTCGCGACGAGCCGATAATGCTGGCAACACGCTGCGGATCTGGTCATCCATAAAGAGCATCGTCGAAACGATGATGTCTCCTCGCGCAATATCCTCAAGACACCGCTCAAGAGCTCCGTCACTGCTATTGAATGTTGAAGTTGCGTGTAACGAGATCTTCAGGCCTGGGATCTCGCATTGCAATTCGGCCTCGGCACGCGCTGCAGCACTCGCCAAATGATTGTCGAGCGTGACGATAACCATGCGAACCGACGTTGTTTCTTCAACGCCCGAAATGCGCTTTTGCATCGTAGAGTGTCTCCAGCGTAATGCAGGCAATTCCGTTGTCTTTCGCGAACGTCTCCGTATTCCGTCGGGCCTTGCCGCGCACGAAGAATGGTATTCGCTTGAGTTCTTTTTCAGCGTCTGCAGCCCAGCTTATGCTGTTCGCAGGCTGCGTGATTTTGGGTGCATCAGCGCAAGGCGCTGGCGAAGCCGCTGCTGTGATATCGTCAGGCCGGGATACGTTGGGCTGATGGGCAGCGAGATGAGATGGGATGGTTTCATTGTTGAACTCGAAGTCTTCGCGGAACATCTGGAGCAGATGCTCCTCAAGTCCCATCATCAACGGATGCACCCAGGTATCGAAGATAACATTGGCGCCTTCAAACCCCATCTGTGGAGCGTAGCGCGCTGGGAAGTCTTGAACATGGACAGGTGAGGAGATCACAGCACAGCCGATACCATGTCGTTTGGCGATGTGGCGCTCCATCTGCGATCCCAGCACTAACTCCGGCTGCAGATGTTTGATGCAATCTTCCACTTCGAGATAGTCATCGGTGATCAAAGCTTCGACATTGTACTTGCGCGCCGCCTCACGCACTTCCCGTGCAGTCTCGCGCGTATAAGTGCCTAGCCCGGCGATAGTGAAGCCCATTTCTTCGTGGGCGACGCGGGCAGCTGCAACGACATGCGAGCCATCACCAAAGATGAACACACGTTTGCCGTTGAGATATGTGCTGTCGACAGATCGGGCATACCACGGCAACCGCAAATCGCGGTCGAGCTCAGTTAGGTCGACTTCGATGCCCGCTAGGCTAGCGACTTCATGGATAAAATCACGAGTCGCCCCGACACCGATCGGGATTACTTTCGTAAACGGCTGCTGGAAAGTCCGTTCCAACCAGGCTGCAGTGGTACGGGCAATCTCCGGATAGAGCACGACGTTGAAGTCGGCCTCGGGAATGCGAGCAATGTCAGCTGGCGATGCACCGAGCGGGGCAACTACGTTAATCTCACCGCCAAGTCGTCTAAGCAGTCGCGATACTTCTTCGACGTCATCGCGGTGACGAAAACCAAGAGCCGTTGCACCCAGTATGTTGCACGAGAATTTGCTGTCCGGCCTTTCGGTGCGGCCGGTAATGTGACGGCCATTGTCATTTGCTTGATTGAGCGTACGAACCACACGATAGAAGGTTTCCGAGGCGCCCCAGTTTTCCTTCTTTTGATAGGACGGTAGCTCCAGAGGCACGACTGGCACGGGAAGGCTCAAAGCTTCTGTTAAGCCGCCAGGGTCATCTTGAATAAGCTCAGCAGTACACGAGGCTCCGACCAGCATCAGTTGCGGATCGAAGCGCTCATAGGCATCCCGTGCGGCCTGCTGAAAAAGCTCTGCAGTGTCACTGCCAAGATCGCGGGCTTGGAACGTTGTGTACGTGACTGGCGGACGATGGTCACGACGCTCAATCATTGTGAAGAGAAGATCTGCGTACGTGTCCCCTTGCGGCGCATGGAGAACGTAATGGACGTCCTTCATTGCTGTCGCGACGCGCATTGCGCCGACGTGGGGAGGGCCCTCATATGTCCAGACCGCTAGCTTCAAAGTGCTATACTTTCAGTGTTTCGGCCCGCAACAGCGGGCGCGCAAAAAGTTCAGCGAGATCCGCAGCTTGTTCAAAGCCATGGACAGGTGAAAACAACAGCTCGATGGACCACTTCGTCGAAATACCTTCGGCTTCTAAAGGGTTGGCCAAGCCAAGACCGCAAACTGCAAGATCAGGGCGTGCAGCACGACATCGATCAAGTTGCCGGTCGACATCCTGGCCCTCGCTCAACAGCACGTCCGTTGGCAATAGCTCCAAGTCTTGCGAGAGAATACTCTTGTTCAGATAAGGTGTGCCGACTTCAGTCAGTTCAACACCCAGTTCACGTGCTAGGAACCGCGCCAACGGTGGTTCAAGTTGTGAGTCTGGGAAGAAGAACACGCGCTTGCCATGAAGTTGCTCGCGATAACGCTCAAGCGCCTTCGACGCGCGGTTGTGATAGGGTGCGAGTGCCGAGCGCACATCGAGAATACTCTTCCCAAACGCAGCACCGGCGGCTTCAAACCATTTGGTTGTGCCTTCCACTCCAAATGGAAATGGTGCTGGTATTAACTGAGCACCGCGTCGCGCCAAAGCTTGACTTGTGTCGCCCAGAAATGGCTGTGCGAGGATGTATCGGGTGCCAGGCCCGGCGCCAAAGTTTCTGACCGAAGACTGGCAAGGGAGAAACTCAACCTCGGTTAAACCAATCTCTGAGAATAACCGACGAAACTGGTCTTCAACGATATCCGGCAACGTGCCGACGACCAGTAAACGATCGATCCCCTCGGTTTCCGCGCTGGGCAATTGGTTGACCATTGCAGCAAGACAGGCATCTTCGCCCTGGGTGAATGTCGTCTCGATGCCGCTGCCTGAATAGTTTAGAATTCTGACGCCTGGGGCGTGCTTCATACTCAGGCGCTGGGCGGCCCGTTGGAGGTCAAGCTTGATGACTTCAGAGGGACAAGAACCAACCAGGAATAACGTCCGGATCTCCGGGCGACGCGCAAGCGTCTGGTTGACGACGCGGTCGAGTTCCTCGTTTGCATCGGCGAGACCTGCCAGATCCTTCTCTTCGATGATAGCTGTTGCAAACCGCGGCTCAGCAAAAATCATGACACCGGCCGCAGACTGCAGGAGATGGGCGCAAGTACGAGAGCCGATCACTAAAAAGAATGCATCTGGCATCTTGCGATGCAGCCAAACGATACTCGTCAGGCCGCAAAAGACTTCACGCTGACCGCGCTCGCGTAGGACCTTGCGTTCCGTGTTCTTGTCGGTTGATGCGTGATTGTTGTCGGCGGTTTTCAGCATCAAACCGCTCCATCGGGCAGGACTGATGCATCAACGTGACTGTCGTTGGCATCCAGTCGCGCGGCTCTGAGTTTCAGAAGAAACTGCGCGGCATTGACGACGTAAGCGGAGTAGGCCGCAAGCGCCAACCACATGAGCATCATTGCATCAGCAGAATTCGTGAAGAGCACCAACAGGTAGGCTGTGTGCAAGGCCAGCACGAGCATGCTGACAACATCCTCCCAATAGAACGCCTCGGCGAACAAATACTGCCCGAAGACTTCTTTTTCCCAGATAGAGCCCGTGATCATGATCGCGTAAAGCGCCAGGGTTTTGATCACGACAGAGGCGTTTGCTTCTTGCAGCCCGTCGCCGGTCCACATGAACCGAACGACCAATACCAAGCTGATCAGGAAGATGATAAACTGAGCAGGAGCGAGCACGCCTTGAACGATAGTCCAGACCGAACGATCCCTGCGCTTGCGCTGTTCCGGTGTATAGAGCGGCGCAGGCATTGGAAGGTCATCATTCTGTTTGTCCAAGGTTCGCCTTGCGACCATCGGAGATCCCCTTGCAGAGCGTTATATGAAGGAGGTTTTTAGCGCTGATGGTGAATGCTGTAGCGCGCTCAACTCCCAAGCTCTCAACGTCAGTGTATGCGTCGCTCAGTAATAGTGTCAATTATATTTGACATATTTTTCGTCTTAAATATTTTACAAGTGATCCAATCGAAATTTTGCTTCGTTGCAACTCGATTGCGATATTCATGCGACAATATGGCTTGCGCGCACGCGCCTGGCATGATTAATTACGGTCAACCTCATAAAAATGGTCGGTTAGCGATCAGCGGTAGGTGGGACATGGAAATGCTAAGTGACGGCGAAACGCTAAATTACGGCAATACACGGCTGGTCTGTAGGGTTAGCCGCCCGGTCAACCCCCACAGGCGGGTAGCTGCGTAATGGATGATCCCAAAAGCAATAGCTCTCTGACACTAGCCACACGCGAGGGACGCCGGGCTTTGTGCGACGACGATTTGCGCATCACTGACGAGGCAGACCTTGTTCGCGAGGAAAGTGTCCCTTCTCGCCTCACCACTGTGATTAACGGTGAGATCATCCCGCGCCTATTTCTGCTGAACAATCAGCAAGTTACGGCCGATCAAATAGCCCCTGAGACGGGGCCGCGCCTGGAAGACTACATCGTTGAGTACGCTAGAATCATCTTAAAGGACGAGAGCAATCAGGCGTTTGTGTTTGTCGAGCAGTTGCACGCTGATGGCCACCAGCTCGATCGGATCATGATGGATCTTTTGGCGCCGACAGCACGCCAGCTCGGTGTGTGGTGGGAGGAGGATCGCATTGATTTCGTTGACGTCACCATTGGCACCTCGCGCCTGAAGCAGGTTCTGCATCATTTTAGACCTTCCAGGCTGGCGCGGGCCTACACAGAGCCCAATCCGAAGAGGATTTTGTTGCTGCCGACACCGCAGGAAACGCATACCTTCGGGTTGCTGGTCATTGCCGAGATATTCCGAAACTCGGGTTGGGAAGTCGGTGGCGGTCACGCCATGGCGGAGAACGAAATTAACCAACTTCTGTCAGACGAACCCTGGGATATTGTGGGATTCTCGCTTGCAAATGAGCGGTTGACGGCCCAATTAGCTGATGCGATCGCAAGTGCGCGCTGGCAATGTAAGAACAAGGCAGTCAAGATCTTGGTTGGTGGTCGCGCTTTCAGTAAGAACCTTCGGCCGGACGAGCAGCTGGGGGCTGACTTTGTCGTTTCGGACCCGGCTCAGGCTGTCAGGCTGGGTGAAGCCCTGCTCTCAGATCAACGTGGCAGGTCCCTGGTGCAGTGATACAGTGCTTCTTATGATGGTGGCCGAAATGAGTCTTCAGAACTTTATCTTCTCAAGCCGTGAGAGGCTAGTAAAGCCGTGAAGCCCTTTAAATCCGTCAAGCGCTCGCTCGGTGATCTCGACGCCAAGATTGCGGCTCGTCTCATAACGGCAAGTTCTGACGTTGCTATGGTGATTGATACGAATGGTAAGATTCGCGACCTCGCATTCAGCAGCGAACAATTTGCAAACATCGATGCGACCGGATGGCCCGGCAAGCAGCTGGCCGACGTTGTTACATCCGAGTGCGTGCCAAAGATCGAGGCCATGCTGGATGGCATCGAAGACGATCCTGCTAGGGAATTTCAGGTCAATCATCCAACGGGTGGACCACAGGATTTGCCGGTCCGCTACCAGACTCTCCGACTAGGCTCCGAGGGGCCAATAATTGCCGTCGGTCGGGAACTTAGTTTCACCTCGAGCTTGCAGCAGAAATTGATCTCGGCACAATCGCAGCTGGATCGTGATTATGCTCGTCAAATACAGATCGAGACACGTTACCAAGCACTCTTTCGGTTCTCTGGTGAAGCGACTCTGATCGCGAATGCGCATAACAAGAACATCGTTGAAGCAAACCAAGCCATGGTGCAGGTGTTTGCCAACGGCTCAAGTGGCATCACTGGCAAGAAGCTGGACGATTTGTTTGCGCCACAGAGCCTGCCAGAGCTGGATGCACTCCTCGCACACGTGAGAAATTCGCCAAGGTCGCGCAGCATTTCGGTGCGGCTAGCGAATAAGGGAAGTGATTACAACCTCACGGCGTCGGTTTTCCGCGATCAGTCTGAGCTCTACTATCTTATTCGCTTAGAGAGTTTCCGGAGCCAGTCAGAGGGCCTTGAGGATCAATTGCAAGCGCTGCGGCTTCACTCTGTACTTGCAGAACTTCCCGATGGCTTTGTCGTTTTGGATCAAGATCTGAGGCTTCTGCTAGCCAATCGCGCCTTTCTGGATCTGGCCCAACTTGCAACTGAGGACCAGGCCAAGGAGCAGCCGATTTCCCGCTGGCTGGGTCGGATAGATGTTGATGCCGAGGTTCTCCTGACAAGTATCAAAAACCACGGTTCTTTAACGCGTCACACTACGATACTGCGCGGTGAGTATGATGTCGCCCAAGACGTCGAGGTCACCGGTGTTTTCATTGAGTCGTTGGATCGACCCCTCTATGGGTTGATGATACGGCGAACCGTGAGCGAGTTAGCGAGCGCCACGGGTGAAGTTATAGCCGCCGGTGCTGAGGGTGTGGATAAGCTAAAGGGTCTCGTAGGCCATACACCTCTTCGTGATGTTGTTCGCCAGACAACCGATATTGTTGAGCGGATGTGCATCGAAGCAGCTCTTGAGCTCACTGGCGACAACCGTGCGTCCGCAGCCGAGATGTTGGGTGTGAGCCGGCAATCACTGTACATGAAATTGCGGCGCCACCAACTCGGTGGTCTCAGCGAAGATGACAGCTGACGAGCTCTCAATCATATGGTTTCCAGCACATTTTTTGTGACACGAGTATTCAATGCCCGAGGGGGGTGGCTCGGGCACAATGATGGCCCTTGAGTATTCATGGCAAAGGTACGCCAGATTGCATGGGAGCCTGGCGAATCCAAAAAAACCGTAAGTGGTGTAAACTTTTATTGACAGATTGAGGTGTCAAAAAGTACGCTTGTCTGAGCACTTGTTTTTTAGGGCAATCGTCGATGGCTCGTCAGGCCTTCAAATCGTTCGCAAAGCCAGCTGTTCCACTGTTGGCAATCGTCGAATTGCTCAAACCGATCACGTGGTTCGCGCCAATGTGGGCGTTTGCATGCGGGATAATCTCATCCGGTGTTGCAGTCTCTGACCGGCTGGTTGAAGTGACACTGGGGGTGCTACTTGCAGGGCCCCTGGTTTGCGGGACAAGTCAGGCTGTCAATGACTGGTTTGACCGTCACGTGGATGCAATTAACGAGCCGCACCGACCAATACCTTCCGGCCGCTTGCCCGGCGACTTAGGCCTTACCATCGCGATGGCCTGGACAGCGCTGTCAGCTGTTGTCGCGCTTTCACTCGGATGGTGGATATTCGTTGCCGCACTGATTGGGCTGGCTCTGGCATGGGCTTACAGCGCGCCGCCCTTGAGGCTCAAGCTGAACGGTTGGTATGGAAACCTGGCGGTCGCAGGGTGCTACGAGGGTTTGCCGTGGTTCACTGGTGCCGCCATCATGGTGGGTGCGTTGCCAGACTGGTCCACAATCCTGATAGCGCTGCTCTACAGCGTAGGTGCTCACGGCATAATGACCTTGAATGATTTCAAGGCTGTCCATGGCGATCGCCAGATGGGTGTGCGCTCATTGCCGGTCCAACTCGGCGTAAAGTCAGCTGCTCGGCTGGCATGCATCGTTATGGCAGCGCCGCAACTTGTCGTGTGCATGCTTCTTTGGTCATGGGGACTAACTACGCATGCCGCAATTGTGCTGGCCTTGCTTATCATCCAGCTATTCCTAATGCGCCGTTTCTTGCGTCAGCCTAAAGACCTCGCGCCTTGGTACAACGCTACCGGCACATTGCTTTACGTGTTGGGGATGCTCGCAGCTGCATTTGGTCTTGCTCAACTCACGGGAACGGCATGATGAACGCGAATGGATTGAGCTGGATCAGTATCGTACGACTAGGGTTGGTCCAAACAGCGCTCGGAGCAATTGTGGTCTTGACCACGTCAACATTGAACCGGGTGATGGTTGTAGAGCTGGCTCTTCCTGCCATATTGCCAGGCGCCTTGGTGGGCTTCCACTATGCGGTTCAGATCTTGCGGCCTCGCTGGGGTTATGGATCAGATGTTGGCGGCAATCGCACAGCATGGATCATCGGCGGCATGGCAGTCCTGTGTCTCGGTGGTGCCCTGGCGGCGGTTGCTACAGCAGTCATGGCAAGCACGATTATTGGCGGCACAGCACTCGCTGCACTTGCTTTTCTCATGATTGGGATCGGAGTTGGCGCGGCCGGGACATCGCTTTTAGCTTTGCTTGCGGGCCATGCCGCGCCCGAGCGCCGTGCCGCAGCAGCAACCATCGTCTGGATTATGATGATTCTTGGCTTCATCATAACTGCCGGCCTAGCCGGTCACTTTCTTGATCCATTCTCAACGACGCGCTTGGTTGCCGTTGCCAGCACGGTCTCTGTTTTGGCGTTTGTTGTTGCCCTGTTGGCGGTTGTGGGTGTTGAGCAGCGCACCAAAACGGTTGTCCAATCAGCAGCATTAAATGCGCATGCTGGGACAGAGGTATCGAACTTTCGTATCGCTTTTCAGGAAGTTTGGGCCGAGCCTGATGCGCGCCATTTCACCATTTTCGTGTTTGTCTCGATGCTTGCATATAGTGCACAGGATCTGATTCTGGAGCCGTTTGCAGGCATTGCCTTTGGCATGACGCCTGGCCAATCAACAAAACTGGCTGGGCTGCAGAACACCGGTGTCTTGAGCGGCATGTTATTGGTGGCGCTGCTGGCATCAGGCATTGGCGGTCGTTGGCTTGGCTCACTAAAAATGTGGACGGTGCTCGGGTGTTTAGCGTCCGCCTGCGCATTGTTTTCGCTCTCCATCGCCGGGATGTTTGCACCTCATTGGCCACTGAAACTGTCCGTGATCGCGCTGGGGTTCTCGAACGGCGTATTTGCGGTTGCCGCCATCGGTTCCATGATGGCCCTGGCCGGGCGCGGGCGCGAGAAACGTGTTGGTACCCGCATGGGTATCTGGGGCGCCGCCCAGGCGATCGCATTTGGCTCAGGTGGTCTGGTTGGTGCAGCCGGCGTGGACGCAGTGAAGCTGCTCACTGGAACACCGGTTGGCGCATACATGACCGTATTTGCAATCGAAGCTTGCATATTCTTCGTTGCAGCTTGGCTGGCGCTCGGTGTTCGCGAGGCTGGCGGTAGCAGGAGCGCATCTGAAAAGCCTCGGTTTGATCCATTGTCCGTCGGTTCTTCTATGCTGCCGGCGCAGGAAGGTAAGCACTAATGGCAATCTCCGACTTGCAATATGTCGACGTCGTAGTTGTTGGCGGTGGCCCGGCCGGAGCAACGGCAGCCTCAACGTTAGCAGCTGATGGTTGGAGCGTACTTCTCCTCGACAAGGAAGGAAGAGTGAAGCCTTGTGGAGGAGCAGTGCCACCAAGACTCATTCGCGACTACAGCATTCCTGATGAATTGATTGTTGCGAGGGCCAAGTCGGCGCGGATGACATCTCCATCCAACATCCAGGTTCATATGCCAATTGAGGGCGGCTACGTCGGAATGGTCGACCGCAAAGACTTCGACGAGTGGCTGCGCTGCCGTACAGTGGAGGACGGAGCACTGCGACGGCGCGGCACGTTCATTGAGCTTGAGCGATCGAATGATGGCTCACCAATTGTGGTCTACGATCCCGGCACGGGTGAAGACAGTATCCGCGTTGCGACATCTGCTGTTATTGGCGCTGATGGTGCGAATTCACGCGTCGCGCGCACAGCCTTGCCGCATGAAAAGAAACCGCCCTTCGTCTTTGCCTATCACGAGATTATCGAGACACCAGCGGCCCCAAGCGACAATTTTTCAGGCGAGCGCTGCGAAATCTATTACCAGGGTCAACTGTCGCCAGACTTTTACGCTTGGGTTTTCCCGCATGGAGAGACGACAAGCGTTGGTGTCGGCAGCGCGATCAAAGGCTTTTCACTACGACAAGCAACGGCCCAAACCCGTCAGGCGGCTGGCCTTCAGGGCCAACCTACTTTGCGTTGCGAAGGCGCTCCCATTCCGATGCGGCCGATGCGCCGCTGGGACAATGGCAAAGACACGCTTGTGGTTGGCGATGCGGCGGGGGTCGTGGCACCAGCATCTGGTGAGGGCATCTACTACGCCATGCTCAGTGGCGAACTTGGTGCGCATGCGATCTCTGAGTTCCTGCATACCAAAGATGCCCGAGCGCTCAGTGACGCACGCAAGCGCTTTATGAAGTTGCACGGACGCGTTTTCTGGGTGCTGGGTTTGCTACAACACTTTTGGTACCGCAGCGATCGCCGACGCGAGAGCTTTGTCAAAATGTGCCGCGATAAAGACGTCCAGCGTTTGACCTGGAAAGCCTACATGAACAAGGAACTTGTCCGCCACGATCCCCTTGCTCATTTGCGTGTGCTCTCAAAGGATGTTGCCCACCTCGTTGGCTTGGCATCACCGCGTTAGTGTTGAACAGTCGGGCAGCGCCACGCAAGGCTTCCGGCTTTGGCTATGTCTTGGCAAGCTCGGTCATTACTCGTTAACAGCGTGTTCTGGCATTGGTTCTTAACATGCAGCAACTCATCGAATCAGGACGAATAGCCGATATAATACTCGTGCTCGTTGCGTTGGAGATTGTTGGCTTCGCTCTGCTTCAACGGCTCACTTGGAGAGCGCCGAAGCTGGCTGACCTCATCGGAACATTGCTGTCAGGGTTGTTCTTGATAGCCGCCTTGCGAAGTGGTCTGACCGGGGCGGATTGGACCGTGACCGCAACCTTTTTGACGGCGGCACTCCTGTCACATCTCTTCGATCTTTGGCGCCGCTGGCCGAGCAGCTAGAACGGCCCCGACCAGAGCCAGATCGCTCACTACCCAACTGCCTCAGCCCTATGAACTTGCGGATAGTCGCGCGCGGCCCGAGGTCCGCTCCCAGCAAGCGACTGACGGACACTTGCAACAATGGCGCTTGCATCGACGCCAGCCGTATGTGCTTGCCCCTCTTGGCTATCGTGGTGAATGAAACAGTCCGGCAAATTCAGTGTCATCAAGCGGGACAGTGATTTGCTCATTCTCTGCTTGAGCAAGCTATCGGTCACCTGTGTTGCAAAGCCACCTGAAGAGCCTTCTTCTACCGTCAGCAACAGGCGGTGGTGTCGCGCTAATTGCGCGACCAGCTCATCATCGACAGGCTTGGCGAAACGAGCATCGGCGACAGTCATGCGGATCCCAATAGCATCGAGCTCGTCCGCTGCTGCCAAGGCGCGATGCAGCGTAGCCCCATAGCAAAGGATCGCTGCGTCGCTGCCAGACCTCACGACCCGACCCTTCCCAACCTCCAACGGCTTTACCTGTTCGGGCAGCTCAACACCAATCGCTGTTCCACGTGGAAACCGAAATGCAGACGGACGATCGTCTATCGCCGCAGCCGTGGCGACCATCTTCTGCAGTTCTGCTTCATCGCTTGGCGCCATCAGCACAAAGTGGGGTAGGCAACCGAGATACGCAATGTCATAGGTGCCTTGATGCGTCACGCCATCCGCACCGACTAGACCAGCGCGATCAATGGCAAAGCGGACAGGCAACTTCTGTATGGCAACATCATGGACAATCTGATCATAACCGCGCTGTAGAAACGTCGAATAAATGGCGGCGAAGGGCTTGTATCCTTCGCAAGCCATTCCGGCACAAAAGGTGACAGCATGCTGCTCTGCTATGCCGACGTCAAAATAGCGATCAGGATGGGCCTTCGCGAATTTGTCCAGGCCAGTACCCGATGGCATCGCAGCCGTGACGGCTATGATACTTTTGTCTTGCTCGGCCTGACTTATCAGTGCGTCTGCAAAAACGTTTGTATAGCTCGGAGCAGACGCCTTTGACTTTTCTTGCCGACCAGAGGCTGGATCAAACTTGCCGACCGCATGGCCTTTATCAGGTGCTGACGCTGCGGGTTCATAGCCGCAGCCCTTTTCAGTTCTGATGTGAATAACCAGAGGCCCATTGTCATGAGCGACCGCCAGCTGGAGAGCTGCAACGAGTTCATCGACGTCGTGACCATCATACGGTCCAGCATAGGTGGCAGAGAGCTGCTCGAACAACGTCGGCACAGGTGCAAACGACATGAGCTCGCCCGCAGCGAGCGATGCTCTGCGAGCAGCCTCATCAGGCATGCATTCCCTTAACATCGTCAAGTGATCGCGTAGTGCGCCTGACGGTGGACCAATGGACATGTCGTTGTCATTGACAATGACGATTAGCTTGCGTGCCTGAGTGCCGGCATTGTTGAGCGCCTCAAAGGCCATGCCACCTGACAATGCACCGTCACCTACGACGGACACGACATTGTACGTCTCGCCACTCAAATCTCGCGCTGTTGCAAAGCCCAGTCCCGCAGAAATTGCGGTTGAACTGTGTGCGGCACCAAATGGGTCGAATTCGCTCTCCGACCGACACGTGAACCCAGATGGACCACCTGCCTGACGAACAGAGCGCAGCCATTGGCGGCGGCCAGTAAGAATTTTGTGGGGATAGCATTGATGGCTCACATCCCAGATCAGCTTATCGCGAGGAGTGTCGAGCACGTAATGCAGGGCAATGGTTAACTCTATCACCCCCAACCCGGCACCAAAGTGCCCACCTGTTTGCGATACGCTATCAATCAAGTCCGCACGCAGCTCGTCTGCCAGTCGTCTGAGCTCGGTCGTCGGCAACTTGCGCAAATCAGCAGGTGAATCTATCCCATCCAACAGCAGTTTCCGATTGTGCGCCTGACCGTTCGCCGTTGGCTCCAGGTCTATTCGCATTTGTGGAGAGTCTGCGATGTAATCCTGCATAGCCGTCGCCTCTAGATAAAGTGCCACTCAAGTCCGAGAGTGCGCTCATGGCAATTAGAGAACGATCCAGCAAAAATGTAAATAATATTTTACGTCTAATAATTTTGACACTATGCTTCGCTGACCACATTCTTGAGCCGATAGAGATCCCGGTTGAGGTTGCAGATTATGAACCACGTTGCGAACACTTTCCAAAAATCGGCTTCGATGCGACATCCGACGCCGGCACCTGAAGCTGACCATCGGAGAGCGACAACCTTCCCTTTCTCGGCAATCGTTGGCCAGGAGGAGATGAAACACAGTATTCTGCTAACAGCGGTCGATCCATCAATTGGCGGCGTACTTGTTCTCGGTGATCGTGGCACGGGCAAATCAACGGCCGTGCGCGGACTGGCGGACTTGTTACCCGAAATCGAGCAAATAGCCGACTGCCCATACCATTGCGCACCAAACTCGCACGCTGGCAAATGCCCAGTGTGCGGAAATAGCAACAGTTCACCAACGGTATCGGCGCCGGTGCCAATCGTCGATCTTCCACTCGGGGCGACCGAGGACAGGATCGTAGGTGCTCTTAACCTGGAGCGGGCTCTTGTTGATGGGGAGCGCGTTTTTGAGCCAGGCCTGCTCGCAGCAGCCAATCGTGGATTTCTCTATATCGACGAGATCAATCTGCTGGACGATCATTTAGTCGATCTGCTGCTCGATGCGGCCGCTTCAGGTGAGAACGTCGTTGAGCGCGAAGGCTTGAGCATTCGTCACCCGTCGAAATTCGTGCTGGTGGGTAGTGGCAACCCAGAAGAAGGAGACTTGCGTCCCCAGCTGCTTGATCGATTTGGCTTGTCGGTGGAGATCAAGACACCAACCGACATTGAAACCAGGGTCGAAGTCGTCCGTCGTCGTGACGCATATGAAAGAGATCCGATCGCGTTCGCCAACAAGTGGCATAGCGAAAATTGCAGGATTAGAGACGATATCTTGCTAGCACGCGAGCGATTGCATGAAATCGAATTACCTCGTGAACTGCTTGCGAAAGCCGCGGAACTTTGCCTGACGCTCGGCACAGACGGATTGCGTGGCGAAATGGCAATCATCAAAGCTGCACGAGCCGCTGCTGCTCTGGATGGAAGACGCGACGTCGCGATTTCGCATCTCAAGTTGGTCGCACCATCTGCCCTACGCCATCGACTGCGGCGTGATCCATTGGATGAGACGGGAACAACCGCACGTGTTGAACGGGCGATGAGTGAAACACTTGGAACAGCTTGATCATAGCTCAGCCGGTGACAAGCGTTGGCAGTTGTCATGCCTTGCAGCGCAGTTGCTTGCTGCCGCTCCCCCAGCAATCGGCGGGCTTTCAGTCCGGGCCTCGCAAGGCCCTGTGCTTGATGCCTGGCTGACAAACGTCTCAAAACTGTTTGCAGATTGTCCCGTTATCAGGCTGCCGCCTCATATCAGTGATGAGCGACTGGTCGGTGGATTGGATCTAACAGAAACGTTGCGCAACGGTGGGCCACGTTACACCGCTAGCGTACTGACCAGAGCCGACCGGGGCTTGGTTGTCATTCCAGCTGCAGACCGACTGGATGATCGCAAAGCGGCGCTCATCGCGGCCTGCATCGATTCGGGTGGGTTGAGCACGCCCAAAGGGAGCAGCTCATCTTGGCAACCTGCACGCTTCAACGTAATCGCGCTCGACGAGTCGCTGCCCGACGAAGACGGTCTCGCAGCGTCATTGTCCGATCGCCTGGCATTCCGCGTGTCCTTGGATGGCGTCAGCCTTCGCGATATTGCGGCGATCGACTGCATACCTGATCATGCCGGCGCATGCGATTATAGCGACGGTAATCTCGCTGCTATAACATCGCAAGATCTCGAAGCACTCTGCCTGCTTTGTGACCGTCTGGGCATCCAGTCTCAGCGGGCGCTGATATTGGCTGGGCAAGCGGCGCAGCTTCACGCTGGCTTGAATGGGCGTTCGAACGTCATTGGAGACGATTTGATGGCTGCCGCTCAACTCGTTCTGTCTGGGCGCGCAACCCGGCTGCCAATTGAGCCGAGCCACGAGGCTGATAGTAGCTCAGAAGAGCCACCCGCCTATACTGATGACGAGCCTGAACCAGCTTTGTCTGAGAGCAATCATTCCATGGAGAAGCAGATCGAGCGGCTTGTGCAAACGGCACAGGCTAACTTGCCACCCAACCTCCTTGCCGCCTTACAGCCGACGGCACGGAGATCATCTGCACGGGCACCTGGAAAGTCCGGCATCCATCAAAATAACCATCAACGCGGCGCCCGCATTGGCGTGCGTCGCGGAAAGCCGGAGAGAGGTGCGCGACTTGCCCTCCATGCGACGCTTCTCGCTGCTGCACCTTTTCAGCGTCTGCGGCGTGCGGTAGCCACGACCCGCGCAAGCCGGCGCCAGAAGGGCTTGATCGTTCTGCCAGATGACTTGCGCATTTATCGCCGGCGTCAGAAAAGCGAAACGCTCACGGTGTTTGCGGTTGATGCATCAGGCTCATCAGCGCTCCATCGCTTGGCTGAAGCAAAGGGCGCGGTGGAGCTTTTGCTGGCTGATTGCTATATCCGGCGAGACCAGGTTGCGATGATTGCCTTCCGGCGAACCAGTGCAGATATCGTACTGCCGCCGACTTCCGCTGTCGCTCGTGCCAGGCGATGCCTTGCTACTTTGCCAGGTGGTGGCGGAACACCGCTCGCGAATGCTATGGACACTGGGCTTCAACTCGCCCAAGCTGCCCGCCTACGCGGCGCGGAACCTTATTTCGTTTTGCTAACCGACGGGCGCGCAAACATAGATCGGGGTGGCAATCCGGGCCGCCAACAGGCAATGAGCGATGCATTCCAGACCGCTGATATGTTTCGCAAAGACGGCCTACAATCGTTGCTCATCGATACGGCGCCGCGTACAAGCCCGCAGGCCGGCGAACTGGCGCGCGCAATGCAGGCGCACTATTTTGCACTGCCAAAGGCTGATGCAAACGTCATACGCCGAGCTGTGCAGTCGTTCCGGCCATAACAAGTGCTGTGGCTTTAGCTATGAACGTGATTGATCGATCATTATGTACGCGCAGAAGAACAATCTGAGCTGGAAGCTGCACGGCTGCAAGTGGCCCAACCATGCGCATAGTCGGATGGTCGACGTCGGAGCGCAGCGTTGGCACGTTCAGCAATTTGGGCAGGGACCGGATCTTGTTCTGCTGCATGGGACCGGCGCCTCGGTACACAGTTGGGGCAAACTGGCGGGTTTGCTTGCTTCTGACTTTTCGCTAACCATTGTAGATTTACCAGGGCACGGCTTCACAAGTGCACCGCGTGCCCAGTTCATGTCGCTGCCAGGTTTTTCCCAGCTTGTAGCCAAGCTACTCAGCCATTTGCAGGTCGAACCGCGAGCGATCATAGGTCACTCGGCCGGGGTTGCCATTGCTGTTCGCATAGCGCTCGACAAGCTCTCGAAGCCAGACATGATCATTGGCATAAATCCCGCTCTCCTACCGTTTCCCGGCCCGGCGCGTATGATATTCCCGGCCATCGCTCGGCTCCTTTTTATGAATCCTGTGACGCCTCGACTGCTCAGCTGGCGCGCGCAAAAAACGGCGGTTGTCAACCGATTGCTTGAGGGGACTGGATCGCAGATAGATGCGCAAAGCCTGGAGCTCTATGCGCTATTGTTCCAGAGTCCTCAGCATGTCCAAGCGACACTCGCGATGATGGCGAATTGGCACCTTGAGCGTCTCACTTCCGATTTGCTTGGGCTAGAAATCCCGCTCGATATGATTATCGGCGGTAGTGATATGACGATCCCTCCCGAGGCCGCTGACCGGGTTGCAGAAATTGTAGCGCTTACAAGAATCGAGCTCATACCAAGGCGAGGACATCTAGTGCACGAGGAAGATCCCGTCACCGTTGCGCAATGCATCCGAAAGCTGATTGATAACCGTGCTATTGATGAAACAGAGTTGCCGGCCGGCAAGGCCGCCAACTAAGCCGAAGGCGCTGGGATCTGGCTTGGTGTGCTGCAGCCGATAGTCCATAAGGCAACATTGGACAACGTGGGAAGCGATCCTGCCTTGAGGGAGAAGAACGGCATGCCTGACTTCAAGCAGCACGATCTATGAAAAGGTCTTCATGATGAGGTTCACGCACACCCACCCAATGCAATATCAGCGCCGGCCCAGGTCTGCCATCTTGCATTTCTTTCGCCCCGTGAAAATGGCGCGGCAGAAGAGGCTCACCTTCGAACCTTGGCAGACGCATTCGGAGCACCGGGTCCAGAATCTGGAACCAATCACTACGTCGGCGAACTTTGTTCATTGCGTATCAATTGGGAGCGTCACGCTGAGTTTGCCCGATATAAACTGATTTCTGATGGGCCTGACGTCGTTCCGTTTCAAACTTCGCTGCTAGGTCAGCTGCCGGTAGATTGGCTTAGCAACGTTCAAGGGGAAGTCATTGCAGCGATTGAACTTGGCATATTTCGTGCGGCCTTACCCGACCAATTGGACGCCATCTCTGAACTTTACTTCAATGGCAACAGCGTCATCGGCTCGTTGGTGAGCGATGCCACGGCCGCCGCTTTTACTGACTTTCGCATTTCTTCCAATGATAAGAGCAAGATCGTTCTGTACGACCTTGGCATGTCGCCTCGCCAGGCAGGTCGGGTCGCTCAGCGCCTGCTCGAAATAGAGACGTACCGGATGATGGCCCTGTTGGCTCTGCCTCACGCTCAAGCCTTGCGGCCCTACCTCGACAACAGCGAACGCGAATTGGTCGACCTCTCGGCGCGGATGGCCAGTGTCAGCGCAGATGATGAGCCACTGCTTTTAGATCAGCTTACCGAGCTGGAGGCGACGATCCAAAAACGACAGGCCGAAAGTCACTATCGCCTGGGAGCAGCAGCTGCATACTATGAGATCGTCGAAAGGCGAATACGGGAGCTTCGCGAACAACGCATATCAGGCTTCCAGACTTTCCGCGAGTTTGTAGAAAGGCGCTTGGAGCCAGCAATGAGTACGTGCCGTGCGGTTTCAGCAAGCTCAGCGCAGCTATCGGAACGGATTGCTCGCTCGACGGCCCTGCTGTCAACCCGGGTGGAAGTTGCCCGACAGGACCAGAACAGAGCCCTGCTCGCCAGTGTTGCTCGTCGGGCAAAGTTACAGCTTCGGCTGCAAAGGACAGTTGAAGGGCTGTCGATAGCTGCGATTACCTACTACATTGTCGGCTTGTTGTCATATGGCTGGAAAGCGCTTGACGGTGCGGGCTTCGACATAAACTCTGATCTCCTAACGGGGGTGAGCGTGCCGCTTGTGCTCCTGATTGTGGCTGTCGGTGTTAGCCGCATACGCAAATGGCTAACCTTTAAACCATGATTTGACCTCGAATGCTGGCAAAAGAGGCGTTGCGATTGCTGAACCGATCGTCCACAATATATTACGAGCGTGTTGTCAATGAATTTGGACAATGTGAAACTAAGTCGGATCGCAGGAGGCAAAGGCCATGAATGCGGGCGAATCGATCGAACGAGCCCTCAAGGACGCAGTAACAAAGACACATGCGCCGACCTGCCCTCCTAAGCTGGGAAGTGCTTTACGATATGCCGTGTTTCCTGGAGGTGCACGCATTCGCCCAAGGCTATGCCTTTCAGTCGCGCAGGCCTGCGGTGGCGCAGATGAGAAGTTAGCAGTGTCGACGGCTGCTGCCCTTGAACTGATGCACTGCGCATCGTTGGTCCATGACGACCTGCCGTGCTTCGATGATGCCGATACGCGTCGCGACAAGCCCAGTGTTCACAAAGCATTTGGTGAGAGCACGGCGATATTGGTTGGTGACGCTCTCATCATATTGGCGTTTGAGACGCTAGCGGAGGCTTTTGCCCACACGCCTCAGCGTCTGGCTGCAGCGTTACGCTTGCTATCACAAAACACGGGCGTCCCAATGGGCATTGCTGCAGGACAGGCTTGGGAAGCTGAAGACGACATTCCCTTAGACACCTACCATCGAGCTAAAACCGGAGCACTGTTTGCTGCCGCGACCGGTCTCGGTGCGATCGCAGCGGGTCGCGATGCAAAGGATTGGAAGTCATGTGGAATGCTTGTCGGCATGGCATTTCAGGCAATCGATGACATTCGTGATGTTGTCGGCGACCCATACCGAGCAAGTAAACCAATACAACAGGATGCACGCCACGAACGACCTAACCTCGCTCTCCGCATGGGTCCCGAGGCAGCCGAGCACAATGCTGCTGATTTGGTAGAGCAATCTCTCCACGCTATTCCAGCGTGCCCAGGTCGGGCACACCTAATCGGTAAGTGGCAACAACAGTTTCAATCGTTGCTGCCCGGCACACAGACGACACCTGCCGCGGTTCAAGTAGCATGACATTGAGCTAAGGGGGTGGCCAAGATGGCTCCAAGAGACGGGTGCGCCTCGACTGGAATTGTTCAGGATGTGGCAGCCCTTTCAGGCCTATCACCAAATCAAATTCTTGATGTGGAACCACCAACCAGGGGCCGCCAAACACGCCTGAGTCTCATGTTGGCTGTCGCCCTAATTGGCAGTTGGCTTGCCTTGCACGTCTATTGTCTGTTCTTTCACGACTTTGCCGCTGACTCAGTATTAGTTGCGGTCCTGACAGCTGCCCTTCTGACATGGCTGTACGTCGGTATATTCATCGTCGCGCACGATTGCATGCATGGATCGCTGGCTCCAGGTCGCCCGCTGGTCAATAGAGTGATCGGGCAGATCTGTGTGTTTCTCTACGCGGGTTTCAGCTTCGATGCGCTCAATCGCAAGCATCACCTTCACCACCGCCACGCTGGCACAGAAGCAGACCCTGATTTTGATCACCATCCACCACACAGTTTTTTTGCATGGTATCTGCGATTTTTTATGCAGTACTTCACGTGGCGCGAGCTTCTCGTCATTGCTGGCATGTCCAATATCTATATGCATCTGCTTGCAGTGGATGTGGCGAACATCGTCGCCTTTTGGGCCGGGCCTGCACTCGTCTCGTCTTTGCAGTTATTCACATTCGGGACCTACTTACCTCACCGACCAGAGGCGACCGCATTTAACGATCGCCACCGCACGCGGAGTAACTCGTACCCTTGGTGGATATCACTTTTGACTTGCTTCCACTTTGGCTATCATCACGAACACCACTCTCGGCCCGACTTGCCATGGTGGCGGCTGCCGGCGGCACGGACAAACCAGGCTTGAGTGATGGAGGCCGGGATCGATGATTATCCGCTGATGATGGAAAAATCACAATCTGTGACTGCAGCTGAAAGTTGACAACGGCTCCAACTACGGGTTCGGTGCCGCTATCCCGTTGGCGCGCGAAGCCGCGGCTCCTGGCGGGATTGCCGCAACAGCCTTGTGCAGGGCAACCGGTGGGCGACCAAAAATGATCCGAGCCTTGTCCGCCGTTTTTAAGTTGGCTGCATAGAATCGCTCGATCAATGGCCGTTGCAGACGATAGAACCGCTCAAAAATGCGTCTTCGCTCGCCACCCTGTGCGGCCAGAAATAGAAATCGGTTAAGGAGGCGGAAGAAGCTTTGCTTGTCCCAAGCCGCTTGAGACTCAGCCCGTAAAAATGCAGCGGCAGCCTTCGACTCCATAACCTGCATCGCCGAAAGTCTATCAGCTGTCTGGACAGCAAAGGGCAAAGAGTAACCGGTTGTTTGATGAAACAACCCAGCACGCATACCGGACCGCGGCATTGTTTGATCGCGAGGCCAGACCATTTCCAATTGGCCATCGAGGACCACCGGCAGAACGCCTTTCTCCTCACGATCGACAGATGCTATGTCCCAGCCTTTCAAAGACGCGTAAGCGCGCACTCTTTGCTCGATGGCGTTGGTGTCCAACAGCGGTGTATCGGAATAGTAGGTATCTTCGATCAACAACTTGGTTGGAGAGTACGGCAGGCTGTACATGAAACGGTAGCCATCGATCTGATCAACTGTTGTGTCCATCAGGATTGGGGCTGCTAGCCCGTGAGGTGCACTTAACTCACACTCTAGGCCGTAGAACTTTTGATAGCCGATACTCACTCCCGGAGCGCTCACCAGTCCCCGTCCATCAATAATGCAGTCGCTCGTCAACGTCTGCCCACCCTGCAATACAATGGCGGTGGGGCTCACATCCTTTACCTCAGTGTCAAGACAAAGATTGAGCCGTTCGTTGGAGACAAGGCGATTGTGAAGATCCGAGCTAACTATCGTGCGGTAGCCAGTGGAGATCGGGCGGCTATAGGATGGAAACCGCACCTCTTGGCTTGACCAGGCTGACTTGCCGATTGAACGAAGCCAGAGATCCTGTTCTGCTGTCACATCGGTCTCGTGATAAGACCATGTATGATCACCACCGAGCGTCGGTCGTGCCTCAATAATCAACATCCGCAGGTCAGGTCTCTGGCTTGTGAGCCGGTCAGCGATGAGACCATTTGCCAAGCCGCCTCCAACCAGGATGATATCGAAATCACGCATGAACGGTCCTGATAGTCTGTGGTTGACGGTACTCAGATGGGGCGCGCATGTGATACTAATCTAATCTCCTGTGTATGTCGCCGACGAATTGCTGCATGACCAATCTGACTGCTGGCGCATAAACTAGATGTCTTGATGCACTGAAGATTGAATCCAATGAAACAGATGACGCCTATTCACGAGGATGGTCGGCATTGAATTGGTGGGCACCAACAATACTACGGCGGCGCCAAGCCAACGAACGGCGGCGACTTGAGGCTCTTATGCTGGGTCCCCGTCGCTTTGGTGCACCAGTACTTATAGGGTCGGATGGCAGGGTATGGGAAATGCATCCATTACAATATACCCGCGCTTGGCGTGTCAGTTATCGTTACATGCAGGAGGGGCGCGCATTGGTTTTGCTTGACGACAGCGTTTGGCCACTGACGACAACAGAAATTGATGACCACATTTCAGCCGTCAGCACTAACGTCGTGAAAGATCCTGCACGCCGAGCCGCTTGTCTGGAGCGTGCTCTTTGGAGCGCCAAGTTCGCGACATAGCAGTTTGATACTCGTGATTGAGTTTGCTCTTAGTTCATGCGCGCTCCCAGTACGCATATCGTGGACTTGAATGCATAAAATGTGGTGAGCAAAAAAGCCATTTGTCCGCTTGATATAAGGTTCCTGGATGATAGCTTGATCGACGACCGTCGCGGATCTAGCCTCAAATTGACCGATAGAACGAGACCAACCATGACCTCCGATCTGGATGTAGAAAAGGCCCGTGCGGCGGCTTGGTTTCGTGCCTTGCGCGATGAGATTGTTGCCGCCTTCGAGGCGCTCGAAGTCCAGCAGGTCGAGGGCCCAACTGCCAGATTGGCGGCCGGCCGCTTCGATGTCAGCGAGACCAAGCGCACGTCTGACGATGGCTCAGATGCCGGCGGCGGCCTGATGTCTGTCATGCGTGGCGGTCGCGTGTTTGAAAAGGTCGGCGTTAATGTCTCGACCGTGTTCGGCACGCTTGGCGAACGTGCGCAGTCGGCGATGGCCGCGCGCAAGGGCATCCCCGGTATGAAGGAGGATCCGCGCTTCTGGGCCTCCGGTATCAGTCTTGTCGCGCATATGCAGAATCCGCACGTGCCGGCGGTGCACATGAATACGCGAATGTTCTGGACGCCGCATGCCTGGTGGTTCGGTGGTGGCTCAGACCTCAATCCCTGTATCGAGTACGCTGACGATACGGCCCACTTCCATGGCCAACAAAAAGTACATCTCGACCAGCACGGCGAAGCCTACTATCCGCGTCTCAAAGCCTGGGCCGATGAGTATTTCTTTGTTCCCCACCGTCACCGCGCCCGCGGTGTCGGCGGCATTTTTATGGATGACCAATGCAGCGGCGATTGGGAGGTCGACTTTGCGCTGACCCAGGACATTGGCCGGGCTTTTTTGCCGGCCTATGTGCCGCTGGTTGAAAAGCGCCGTGACACGCCCTGGAGCGAGGCGGATAAGGATACCCAGTTGGTCCACCGTGGTCTCTATGCCGAGTACAATCTGGTCTACGACCGCGGCACGAAGTTCGGTCTTGAAACCGGCCACGACGCCAATGCCGTCCTTATGAGCTTGCCGCCACTGGCCAAATGGATTTGAGGCATCTGGATGGTCGAAGCGGCCAGCTTTGGCTCCTCAGAGTTAAGCTGCGCTCTCACGCGCCGTGTCGATCATTAGCTGCACGTTGGCTGGATCAGCGTCTGGTGTGATGCCGTGGCCGAGATTGAAAATGTGCGGGCCGTTTGCAAATGCCTTGACTATCCGCCGCGTCTCCGCGACGAGTTCAGCGCCGCCGGTCACCATATGGCGGGATGCCAGATTGCCTTGCACACAGCCGTCGATCTGGACATGATTTGCCGCCCACTCCGGTGACACCGAATTGTCGAGCGCGACACAGTCTGCGCCTGTGGCCTTGGCAAAGCCAACGTAGGCATCACCGGCCTCGCGCGGAAACGCGATCACAGGCGTCCCGGGATGACGTGCCTTCAATGAGGCTATGATCTCCTGGGTTGGCTGCAGCACATAGCGCTTGAAGTCGTCGTCTTGCAGTGAGCCGGCCCAGCTGTCGAACAGTTTGACCACTTCGGCGCCGGCTTCGATCTGCTGCGAGAGGTAGGCGATGGTTGCCGCCGTCAGACGTTGCATGAGGGCGTTGAACAGCGCCTGGTTCTCAGCCTTCAAGGCATGCGCCGGGCCTTGGTCGGGCGTGCCGCGACCGGCGATCATATAGGTCGCCACCGTCCACGGTGCGCCGGCAAATCCGATCAACGTGGTCTCGGCCGGCAGCTCGCGGCGCAGGATCTTGATCGTCTCATAAATCGGCGCCAGATGATCATGAAGGTCATCGGCGGGCTTGAGCCTATCGAAGTCAGCCTGGCTGGACATGGTCGATAACCGCGGTCCTTCGCCCGTAACAAACCAGAGATCGGCACCCAGGGCGTCAGGAATAAGCAGGATGTCTGCAAATAGAATTGCTGCATCAAAGCCGTAGCGTCGGATCGGTTGTATGGTGACCTCGGCGGCCAGATCTGGCGTATAGCACAGCGACAGAAAATCCCCGGCCTCGGCCCTTGTCGCTTTATACTCCGGCAAATAGCGCCCGGCCTGTCGCATCATCCAGATCGGCGGTGTTGGCAGGGCCTCACCGGCAAGCGCGCGCATCAGCTTTTTTGTGGTCACAGACAGGTCTCCAAATACGGCTTTGCATGGGCAGGTCGCAGCATGAACAGGTCGAAAACAGATCTGAACCGGCCAAGATGATTGTTTTGTCAAACTATCATGACAGAACGAATTGTCACCGCGCTAGGACATCGCTAAAAGTGAGACATGGTTCTTAAATTGCCCACACCGACCGCCCCCTTCCGCATTGGCACGCGTGGCTCGCCACTGGCTCTGGCGCAGGCTCATGAGACGCGCGCGCGATTGTCGGCGGCTCACGACTTGCCCGAGAACGCTTTCGAGATCGTCGTCATCAAGACCACTGGCGACCGCATTCAGGACCGACCGCTCAAGGAAATCGGTGGCAAGGGTCTGTTCACCCGCGAGATCGAGGACGAGTTGCTGGCTGGTCGACTTGATATTGCCGTCCACTCGATGAAGGACATGCCGGTCCAGCAACCGGTTGGTCTTTTGCTCAACACTTATTTGCCGCGTGAAGATGTCCGTGATGCCTTTATCTCACCGATGGCCAAGTCAATCGCAGAGCTGCCGCCGGGCACCACGGTCGGCACATCGAGCCTGCGCCGCAAGGCACAACTCCTGAACCGCAGGCCGGATCTCGAAGTCGTCGAGTTTCGCGGTAACGTTCAGACCCGGATGAAGAAGCTTGCAGACGGCGTTGCCGCCTGCACGTTCCTCGCTATGGCCGGGCTTAACCGTCTCAATATGGAGAGCTTGCCAGCCACACCGATTGCGCCCGACTACATGTTGCCCGCCGTCGCCCAGGGCGCCATCGGCATCGAGCACCGGGGCGATGACATGCGAGCGGCCGGGATGTTGGAGGCCATCCACGATCGTGCAACTGGTCAGCGCCTCACCGCAGAGCGCGCCTTTCTCGCAGCCCTCGACGGATCGTGTGAAACACCGATTGCAGGCTTGGCCGAGTTGGACGGTGGCACGGTGCATCTGCGCAGCGAAATTCTTCGCATTGATGGTTCCGAAGCGTTGTCGGATGCCGCCAGTGCGGCCATCGAAGATGGTGCTGAGATGGGTTGCCAATTGGCCAAAGACCTACTCGCCCGCGCCGGCCCCGACTTCTTTAGCTGGCGTGAGCACTAGGACACACTTGGAATTCGCCAGGATGTCATAGAAGGCAGGTGACATGAGGCCCAGTAGTTTTTCTCCGTCGCTATCCGTATCAACGAGCTCGATCATTCAACCGAGCAAAGCTTCGGCAACGGCATAGAAGAGCGCTAGAACATTGCATGTTCTCTCAATGAAATGCTTGAGCCGCTTTCGATGACATACTGGTAATGCGCGCGAAGGGTGTCTCTGCCATATGACGGCGTAGCGCTCTCGCTATAGGCGCCCGAAATGGGATCCCAAGCGAGCATCGATTCAGTGGCGTAGTAGTGGGCAATGCGGGCGAACTCGGCTTTCTCAGCTAAGGCCGGCATAACCCACGTGAGGCCGCTCATGGTTGATACAACTGTGCGCACCAGGCCGATCGGGATGCTGCGAAACTGAACTGGTCGACCAAGCAGTTCAAACAACAATTCACCTTGCTCTCTAGGCGTAATAGCATCGCCAGGGCCGCCGACTGGAAGGATCTTGTTCCGCCTATCTGACTTACTCAGGCAGTCCGCCAGAAATGACGCAAGATCGGCATCACTGATAGGCTTACAGGAAGTCAGCTCGCCATTGCCGAACAAGAGGAATGGTTTACCCTTGCGCAATCGGTCGATCTGACCAGAAAGAGACTTAAAGTACGCCGTCGGCCTGACAATGGAATAAGCTAGGCCGGACTCGATCAGCAGCTTTTCGAAAGCAAGCTTGGCTTTCTGAAACTCAAGCCGCGGTTTCTGCACACAGATGGCCGACAA
Source organism: Filomicrobium sp. (assembly GCA_002689605.1). GTDB lineage: Bacteria > Pseudomonadota > Alphaproteobacteria > Rhizobiales > Hyphomicrobiaceae > Tectiglobus. The sequence goes on along the minus strand of NZGY01000005.1, from coordinate 1,008 downwards.
CAAGACAAACTGCGGAATGCCTGCCTCCTTTGCGACGGCCAGAGCATCTGCGTGAGCCTGATAGTCGATAGCCCATGCATCCTTGGGTGCGCCCGTACGTGACGCTAGACACGAAACCAGCGCATCGAAGCCCTCACCGCGCAAATCTGCCGAGCGAAGACTTTTGGGGTCTGCCGCCTCTCCAAGCCTGATGTCGACGTCACCTAATTTCGCCTGCAGGCGGTGCCTAGCCCCATCTGTATCGACCGCGGATGATGATCGCACGAAACAAACGACATCGTCTCCTCGCGCGGCAAGTGCGCGAGCCGTCGCTCGGCCGATTGTACCTGTTGCGCCAAGTAGCAACACTCTTTTTTTCGGGGACTGATAGGTGCGAGGCTGAGAAGTCATGGGGCCAATTTGGGGCATTAAGGAGGCTGGTTACTAGGCGTTTCGACATCATAGCTCGGAATGGCCCGATAACCTTCGATATACGTTGAATATCGCAACTATGACAGACATATACTTCCGTTACGTCTTCTCTCGCGAACGTGCCTCAAAGGCCGATACTATGAAAAGGGTGCGAATTTTCGAATAAGCTTAGTGTGAGGTTTAGCCTACTCTGTCCAGCCCCCTCAGCCTGTACCACTGATTTGACCATTTGCTACTAACTGAGCTTGCCCCAGTTCCTGGACCACTTCAGGCCGGAACTTTCCGCCTTTGGTGCTCGCGGCGGGCTCGTTGCCGGTGAGCGTTTCGCCAGTGCCGCCGGGGTTTAGTAGCCAATGGTGTCAACGGCACCTTCAAACTGACGCACTTATCGGCAGATCGGCACTTTGAATCTGACCCACCTTGTCTTTCTGTTTGTTGCCCTCATGCGTGAGGGCAACAAACGGCTCAATCGACCTCTGCCTTGGTCGTCGTCTTTGTCTTGGCCAGCCTTGTCCGCATTGGTTTGGCCACGATTCCGGCGCGACGTTTATCCTTTAGGCGGTAGCTTTCGCCTGAGATCTGCACGACGGTTGCGTG
>NZGY01000004.1 GCA_002689605.1 Filomicrobium sp. | reverse complement strand
CGGTCATTGTTATATGCGACTGCCGGTGTGGCGTGGATTGACGGCGAATATACAGCTCGCGATGATGACGGTGCCCCGCCTGGTGCTGCGATTGTTGGGACGACCAGCCTCCGTTCGGTGGGTTTGGTGGTGGGGGGCGGTGTCGAACATGCTGTCTCTGAACGGCTATCAGTGCGCCTGGGAGGTCTGTACTACCTCTTCAATGAAAGCAAGGATACTTCAACCCTCACCAACGACTCAGATGTCGGCGATTTTGCTAAGATCGAAGATATTCTTGTTGCAAGACTGATTGCAAATTATCGCCTAGTTGGAGCACCAACGGCCGGGCAGTTTGATGTATTAAGTTATCTTCCCGCACAATGGGCAGGCTTATATGCAGGTGGACATGCGGGCTACGCAAATGTCAGATTCGACGGCATTTTCGACAATAGCGAAATTACTCGTGTCATTGACCTGGAAGACTCCGTTTTGGGACGGTTTTTTGATTTGGATGGCGGCGTCGGCGGCCTTCACATCGGCTACAACCGTAGCGCTGGGTCAGTAATCTACGGCGTTGAGGCGGACTGGACGCATCTTGGCAAGTCGGATCTATTATTCGATCCAGACCCGGAATCTGAGGGTACGGACAATGCCGAGGCATCTGTCAATTGGCTCGCTTCGTTGCGTGGCCGAGCAGGGCTTTCATCAGCTCGTACGATGATCTTTGTTACAGCGGGCATTGCCTGGATCGACGCGGACTATCGCGCAACAACGGCTGACGAGAACAATGTCAATGGCGGCTCAGTCAACATCACGGACACCGGCTTTGTGTTCGGCGTTTGTATGGAACACGCGCTTACAGATAGCTGGCTAATACGGCTAGAGGGCTTGCACTATGACTTTGGCAGACGGATCGATACTAGCAGCTTAAATACCGACGCCGATCCTGGTGATTTTGCATCTGTTCGTGACATCACAACATTCCGTGTTGCCGTGTCGTATAAATTGCCGACTGATACAAATTAACCCAACAATGTTCTGCACTCTTAGCTTTGAGTTGGTGAGTGATGACCATTCGCCAGCATGGCAGTCCTGATGAGCGAAACTGGCCCGGAACCGAAAATATCGATCTGAGCACAGCATGCTCACTGCTGGAGGACAAGCGGAAGCATCATACCCATCAATGACTTAGGAGGAAGTGACCGACAGCTTCCGTTTACCTCTGGCCATCAATAAACCGCGGTCGTCATCGGCCCAATAGGATACCGGATGGTCTTCCGTTGTCGATCTTGGAGCGACTTTAGGAAGTGCTTGTGCTCGACGGTGAGGAATTCAGTTCGAGCCAAAAGCTGCGCGGGTATGCGTGACAACTCTGTTCCCGCGCCGTCGTCAGCTTGGTCAACGCTCGATAACGCAAACTTAAATCTGATGACAATCGGTCAATCGGCGATGCTGCATGAACGCGTAATGAATATGATGCGTTCGCGTCCGGTCTGACCCGCATTACGTTCAGTGATCCCCCTTATGCTCACGCAGGAACTGCAGCGTAGTGGTCAATTTCGAACAGAGTATAAGGGGCGGACACTACGGGAAAATCTCGGGCTATCGCACCCGATAACCAATACGCATCGATGTAACTCATCTGGATCAAACGACACGGACAACCTGTTTACCGTAATTGCCGCCTTGCAACATGTTGATCAATGCGGCCGGAGCGCTATCGAAACCATCCGATACAGTTTCACGAAAGTTGAGCTTACCATCGCGCCACCATTGCAGCAGCTGCTCCAGCGCGAAATCTCTTCGCTCAAGGTCAGATCCAACACGAAAGCCCTGGATCTTGATCGAACGGTCGAGCAGCAGATGCACATTGCGAAGTCCCGCTTTGACATCTGAATTGTAATGCGAAATCTGACCGCAAATCGCGACACGCGCACCGTCCTTGGTCTGGTCGAGCACGGCTTCCAAGATCTCACCGCCGACATTGTCAAAATAAACGTCGACACCATCGCCAACCGCCTCTGCCAACGCCTTGTCAATCGGGCCAGCCATGTAATCAACGCAGCTATTAAAACCGAGTTCGTCGACGACGTGGCGACACTTCTCCGGGCCACCGGCGATGCCGATCACACAGCAATTGTTTATCCCCGCAATCTGTCCGACAGCACTTCCGACGGCGCCGGCAGCCGCTGATACGACGACTGTGTCACCGGACTTCATACCAGCAATGTCGTGCAGCCCGACATAGGCGGTTGCGCCCGACTGGCCGACAATCCCAAGACTGAGTGACAATGGCTTGAGGTCAGGGGCAAGTTTACGAAGACCTTCACCCTTGAGAACGACGCGCTCCCGCCAACCAAATTCACTTTGGACGGCATCCCCCTCTTTAAAATCGGGATGACGGCTTTTGACAACTATACCGGCGCCGCGGCCGATCATGGTTGCGCCGTGCTTGAGCCGGTATTCGGGCCGGGCACCACTCATTGCGCGGCGCATGTAAGGATCAATCGACAGGACGTGTGTCTCGACCAAAACTTCACCAACTCCCGGTTCGGGAGTTGGCACATCCGCAACTGAGAAGCAGTCTTCGGTTGGAAGTCCGGCTGGAGAACGGACGAATTTGATTTCTCTGTGGGTGCTCACACCGGATCCTCCTCAATTTTGCAGCTGATATCTGACGATGCCTAACTTGTATCAAACGCCCTTGGTTACAGAATACGCGAAGGATCACAGTAGGAATGCGAGCCATCGCGCGCAATTTTATCAGAGGACAGCAATGGGGGCACCTCTTGAAGGAATAACCGTCTTGGAAATGGGCTCAAGCCTCGCCGTGCCTTATGGCGCCTGATTGCTCGCGGACTTCGGCGCGCGGGTGATCAAAGTGGAGGCCCCTGGTGATGGCGACGCGGCTCGCGGCTGGGGAAGGGAAAAGCTCGGCAACACGAGCGCGACCTATCAGGCCCTGAATTTCGGCAAGCGATCCATTGTCGTTGATTTCAAGGATGCAGCCGATGTCTATGTCCTCAAGAAATTTGTTGTAGCAGAAGCCGATGTGGTTTTGCAAAACTTGCGGCCTGGAATTGCTGAAAAACTTGGACTCGGTCCCGAAGATGTGACGCAATTGAACAGTCGGATTGTCTACTGCAACATTTCCGCGTTCGGACGAACGGATCCCTATGCTCAAATGCCCGGCTATGATCCACTGATTCAGGCCTTCAGTGGCATTGTCGACCTGACTGGCCCGGCAGATGGAAGTCCGGCGCGGGTCGCCGTCCTGATCATAGATCTCGGAACGGGGCTGTGGGCTGCTCTTGGTGTATTGGCAGCCCTCCCTACACGTGCCCGAACGGGGCAAGGTCGCATCGTCGATTCCTCCATGGCTGACACAGCGATGGCCTATCAAACAGTTTCGCAATCAACATTCGAGTCTGGCGGGCCGATATCAAAGCGCTCGGGACTTACGGGACCATTGCTTGTTCCCAATACAGGTTACAGGACGTCCGATGGGTTTCTTCTTGTGACGGTTGGAACAGATCGCCAATTCGAACGTTTTGCGACGTGATTAGCAGAGGCGAATTGGCCAAAGATGATCGATTCGCAAGATATACGAAGCGGATGGAGAATGAAGATGCCTTGCGGCGCGAAGTGGAAGCGGTGTTTGGGACCAACATTCGGGCATATTGGAGCAACCTGTTAAACTCGGTCAACGTGCCTAATGCATCGATCCAATCATCAACTGAAGCGCTCGCGCATGAGCAAATCCAGGCAGCGGGAATTGTTAAGCCCGCACCTGACGGCTCATTTGGTTTGGTGGCGAATGCTCTGAAACTCGATGATCAACGCCCAGGTTTCGATACCTTCGCGCCAGACCTCGGCGAGGCGACGGATGAAGTCCTCGCCAAGTATCGCGGCGACAAATCACTACTGGCTGGCGCCGCTAGGTTTGCCTGCGTGCTACTCAAAATACTGAAGTATACTGTCGACAGTAAGTGTGATGCGCACTCAAAAGTTGGAAGACCGATAGAAACCAAGGTGCTACACGACCGCAATGTTACCAACGCCGAGCAGCCTCGTTTTGCAATCATTATGCTCGAAGCTGAGGTGGAAGCCGAAGTGATCTGCTCAGGCTTGGCCTTTCAGGAGGTGACCCTACTCGGTCATCGATTGATTTCTGACCTCGCACTGCAGCAACACGCAGCGCTACCCGAAAGCGGACGTGAGCAAGGGCAGCACCGCCGGTCGCAGTGACGGCAACTAAGATCAAACAACTGACATTCTGTGTTGTCACTGATATATCATTCGGCCAAGATCCAAATAACGCAGGTGCATGAGTAGATTCGAAGCGAGGCATAGGCACATTTGAGCTTGGCCATAATCCATGAGGAGCTCTGTGACACTTACCGATACTGCTTACCAAGAACTCGAGGAGAGAATCGTTACTCTCAAACTGCGGCCTGGTGAACACCTTTCGGAAGGGCAATTGGCTGAGGCCTTAGCAATTGGGCGGACCCCTGTTCGTGAGGCTTTGCAGCGCTTGGCGCGCGAGGGTCTGATTGTTGTGATCCCCAGACGTGGAATAGCGGTCTCGGAAATTGATATAAAGAAGCAGCTGGAATTACTCAAAGTTCGCCGCGAGTTGGAACGCCTGATGGTGCGGTTAGCAGCTGAACGTGCCAGCGATACGGAGCGTAAGCAGTTTGAAGACATCGCCAAGGGGATGCGTTCTGCAGCCAAGCGAAAAGACGATGTGGCGTTTATGCGTTTGGATAGAGAGCTGAACCGGTTGATCTCGGAGACGTGCAGAAACGAGTACGCTCAGCGAGCTATGGCACTAACCCATGGCTTATCGCGCAGGTTTTGGTACGTTCACTATAAACAGGTTCTGGATTTGCCACGCTGCGCGCAACTGCATGCGAAACTTGCAGATGCGATTGAGGCCGAACGGTATCGTGAAGCTGCAAAAGCTTCGGATCAACTGATCGATTACATCGAAGAGTTTACCCGTGCGTCTCTTGAAGCTTCTGTCTACTAGTGCAGAGCAGGCGTACACAAGTGAGATCGAATGCGCCTGCTTTAGAGCAGAGCTGCAGTAAACCCTATTCAGCTGCGCTACCTACCATGGTTGCACGAACGTGCGGCGTTGAAGATGTCCGGCGCATATCAGTCTTGATATGGCGATTATCATAGCCGTTGAACAAATGTCCTAGCAAACCTCGGTTCAGATCAGAGGTGCCGAATAGCCAATCCATAATTGGAAAGGTAAGGTTCATGTTGCGCTCCATCATAATGTTTTGATCATGATGAGCCGTGTGATGCCTGCGGATGGTATTGATGAATGGCATATTGCGCACGAACCAGTTGTCGTCGACATGGCAGCAAAAGTGCATAAACTCGTAAATCAGATACATCGACGTTGTTGTTGAGATGAACAACCAGCCAACGTTTGGCGAGAAGAACCAGCCGAGAACGAAGGCGCCTGGGATCGACATGAGCGTGAAGACAACGAGCGAATAGGGCGGGAAGAACGTAACGCGCCAGTCGTGATGGTCGGCAAAGCGCATCTCGTGTTCGGTGAAGAATTGATGATGCATCAACGTGTGCCGTGAATAGACTGCACGGAACAACGGTATCTTTGAGGGTCGATGCATAACGAAGCGATGGATCCACCACTCAAAAAAGTTGCACATCAAGAAGGTCACTGGAACAATTAAATACTCGGCGGCGGTAATACTCTGCATGTTGACGATGTAGATGTAGAGCGCAGCGAAGCCGATCGTGTAGATAATGAATATGTGCAGCCAGCCGTTATACCAGCCCGCAACACGTTCGCGATATGTCTGGCGATATCCTCGTTGACGATCACTCATCTTACTTGTTGCGATTTCCATTGGCTTTCTCCGTATTCCCAAAGATGGAGCAGGATGATCGAGCAGGGCTCATGCCAGAGCTTTACTGATCCAGCTGAGCTACTGCTTCAGTGATATCTGCGCTCGTCAGAACCCATTCGTTGGCGAGGTTAGCAACGATGTGCTGCATAAATGTATGATGTAATCTCAACGCGACTTCTCGGTCCCCAAAATGATCAACCAGTAGGGCTAGTGCGAGTTGAGACGAAGCTGGCCCTTCGAAGCCCCATTCGAAGCCGTCATCGCAAATCGCTTTCACATGCAGCGCTTCGTCCAACGGCTGATCGTCAACTAAGACAACAATGCCGTCGATGGTTCGGTCGCCCTTGTAAAGTCTCATGAGTTCCGTCCGATCTGCGCAGAGGACTGCCCGGTTGTACAATTGATATACTGGTGATATATCACAAAAGCAAGTGTCATGTTTCGTTGGAAAGCCGTCGCCATGCCCTTCATCGTCAAGATTGTCTTTTCTATTGTTGTCTGAGCTGTTGCCGTGGCCGCATATCTTTTTCTGATCGGGCTTGATCAACCTGTCAGTTCATACTTGGCTCTCTTTATAGGTGCGTTCTCAGTCGCATCATTCTGGATCTTCCCAGAAGTGGTGCATCAGAAGGGCAAGTAGGTTCAGCGGCACTCGGGAATGGACAGTTTGGCCAATCCGCAAAACGCTCGATGAGTCAGCAGATCAATCATATCTTAGTTGATGAGGACGGTTCCGACATGCCGTCTCGGCCGATCATTTCTCACTCAGACCGCATCCACTCCGCAAAGGTAATGGCTTGGTGCCTATGCAGACAGCGATACGACGTGACCAACACGACACGCCGCAATGGCTGTGTGTAGGGAAGTCTGGTCATCCCACTTCACTTGGAATGAAGAGATCGCAGGTTCAAATCCTGCCACGCAGACCAACCAACTGGCTTAGGTGTAATGGTTTGCACGCCGTGTTGTGAGCGCAGAGGATGTGGTTCGATTCCATCAGGAGCTGCCAATGAACACCGCAATTTGCAGGCGAATGAAGGAACGAGACAATGATGAACCGAGAACTCTTGTGGCTCAGCCTGCTCCCTTAGAGCGCGCTTAGCCCAACCGGAAGAGGCACCGAGCTTAAGACTCGGCTTGTGTCGGTTCGAATCCGACAGCGCGCACCAATAAAGCCCCAGTGGCGCAATTGGCAGACGCGCCTGTCTTAGAAACAGGATGTTGTAGGTTCGAGCTCTGCCTGGGGCACCATTTATCGCAGCTTTGCACAGCAAAGCGAGTACGGCGAACCGACAGCGACCGAGAGCGCGTTCCGTGTGAGCGAAATGCACATACCGTGGGTTGAAGCGAAAACAGTCCGAAGACTACGGCGCAAGGCACGACTTCTTTGGGTCGCCATTACTTGACATGGTGCTCTCCATACCACTGCGCCACCGGACAAGATCGGTGGCGCAGGTCACAGCTCAGAGTTGAGAAAGTCCAGATGCTGCCAGATATGGCATCTCGGGAATGAATACTGAACCGATGTTTTGGCAGCCCTACAGGTGAGGCAACGGTGGCAATGGCTGCCCCATCCACTTGAGCGACAGCTCATTGAGCTTGCCTCTCAGTTTTTTGTGCATGATGAAAACATTGATCCATTGCAGCAGATCAATGTTTCCTTTTTTCAGCCCAATGAACGATGCGCCCTTCTTGGAAATAAACTTCGTCTCCATATCAATGCCAGGATTGGCCTTGGCGACGGCCGCGGCAACCACAATGCTGGTTACCATCACGTCCACCTGCTCGGCCACGAACGCCGACTGCGTGGCCGCATTGTCGCCGAATCGGCGAATCTCGGTTCCTTCAGGGACGGATTCCGTGAACTGAATGTCCTCGATCGTTCCACCAGTTAGCCCGACTTTCATGCCACTCAGATCAGCGATAGATGCAATCTTTTTGCCCTTGGCGGCGAATGCAGCAGTGTAGAACGGTGCGTAGGACGACGAGTACCAGATCGACTTCGCGCGCTCGGGGTTCGCGCCCAAGGTTGAAATGACAAGATCAACGCGCCCAGTCTCCAAGAAGGGAATGCGCTGCTTGGATACGATCGGAACGAGCTCTAATTTTACGCCTAGGTCCTTGGCAACGAGCTTGGCTACGTCGATATCGTAACCCTCAAGCTCACCACTGGCGCCGAGACTGCCGAACGGGGCAAAGGACTCAGGCACACCGATTTTGACGACCCCTGTCTTGAGTATCTCGGAGAGATCCGCCTTCGCTGCGACGCTGCTCAAAAGCATCATCACACCTGCCACCGCAGCACCTAGTAGTGATAGTCTTCTCATTTCACGTTCTCCTTACTTGGATTGACCGTCCAAACTACATAGCCAGCGGCCTCGCTGACTCCTTCGAATCCCCGAAACGCTTTTCAAGACTTCTGGACCAAAGCGTAATCGGGAAGCACAGAGAAAAATATATCAAGGCCATAATCGGGAAAATAATATATGGCTCCGTGTTTGGCACCGAGGCATTGGCCCAACGCTTGCCAATACTCATTAAATCATGAAATCCAATAATGTATGCCATCGACGTGCCTTTAATAATTTGAACCATAAACCCCACGGTTGGCGCGATCGCGACGCGCATCGCTTGCGGCGCGATCACAAAAATAAGCGTTGTCGGCCACCCTAACCCGAGCGCACGAGCTGCCTCTTCTTGGCTTTTGTCGATGCTTTCTATGCAGCCTCGCCAAACATCAGCAAGAAAAGCTGACGCATGAAGCGTTAACGACAGGCAAGCCGCCAGCCAAGGATCAACCTCGATGCCAAAAAAACGAGGTGCCCCTAGCCCGGACAGAAAGAGAAGCATTAGAAGGGGAATAGACTGAAAGGTCCAAATATAGCCATCCGCAATCACCTGTAGCCAACGCATATTGACCAATCGGAGAATGGTGATGGCTGCCGCGACCAGGGCGCCTCCTGTAAATGCGAGTAAGGATAGATATATCGTGTACTGCGTGGCATCCAGGAGCTGGTAAATTACAATGCCGCTCGGCTTACCCAGCGCTATTATTAGCAGCTCCTTCATCTGGCGAACTTCCAATGAAATATGCGGCGTTCAAGTCGAGTGAGTAAAAATTTGAATGAAAGCGACAGAATGATATAGATAACAGTGAGCGTGAGGAAAACCTCGAACGTTCTAAACGAACGGCTGTCGATAAAAACTCCGGCATACGTCAGGTCGCGGACACTGACTTCAGATATGATGCCGGTGGTCAGAAACAGGAATATGAATTGTGCGTTCAAGGACGGGTACATTCGCCCAATCGATTGCGGAATGATGATGTTTACGAGAACCGCGTATCTGGACATGCCGAGGCTGGCGGCCGCTTCTGCTTGGCCACCTTCGCTTTCCCGGAAACCCGCCCTGATGATCTCAGAGAAGTACGCCGAGAAGTTCAACGTCAGCGCGAATAATGCATGTGCCCAGAAAGGCCACGCGTAGTCGAGCAGACGAGGGAGACCGAAGGCAACAAAGAAGAGCTGAACGATGAGCGGCGTGTTGCGAATGAAGTCGACATATGCTGCGGCCAGCCAGCCCAACACTGGTACACGCTCGTGGCGAAGGGTGGCGAGCCCAAGGGCCAGTATGAAAGCAAGGGCCCCCGCAGTTGACATGATCGCCGCACTAGCCAGCGTGCCCTCGGCCAGCAGCCACATGTAATCCGAATTTCGGTAGATCTCGAAGAACCGGAGTTCCATGACTTGCTCGTTTGACTATAGGTTTCCGTGTTCGCGGCAGTGAGCCGTCAGCCCGCACGAAGCAGCATGTTGAGCTGACCGGCACAGCGATCGACCACGGCTGTGAGCCGCGCCTGCTACACAAGTCGTTCAGATGAAGCCTCTGGAACTCCCCCCATCCTCGCAAACCTGCTTATTTCATTGTTATACATCCGAAGCGTTGCGGTCTGCTGCTATTTTCGAAGAGGTTTGCGACGGAAAACTCAGCGGTCAAGTCAGCGCGTGGAAGCCAAGACCTGGACGATGACCACCTTGACGCAAGTGCTTGTGATGTCACTTGCACAGTCATGACATCAGGTTGTTTGGGGCCCGACACCGTTGTGCCCGCCTGCGCTCGCATTGCGCTCCCTAGTTTTCGTCGGCAAGCGTATAGTCCCGCAGGAGCGACATGGTGAGCTGATCGGCGAAGCGTGCGGCTGCGACCGACAATGTTCGCCCCTTCAGTTGTACTAAGCGCAAAGAGCCAATCTTGGCCGCCGGCAATTCGACGGGAATGCTGACAATCGATTTGTCGATCTGCCCGGGCGGAACACCTATGACAATTTCAAATGCAATCGCGCGCGTGCGGGCTACAAAATTGCGCAGGAATACATAGCTGTCGGACTCTACTGACGGAGATAAGCGCGTGAGCAACTGGGCAGCTGCGAGTTCGACGACGTTACGAACGGCATAGGGTGGTGCCGGGAGAGCAAGCGGATAAGTCAGGCAATCACTGAGTTTGATCGTCTTGTGCTTACCCAACGGATGCCGTCGTGCCATCACCGCGTGCATGGGCTGGCGGACGGACAGCAGCGTCTGGAACTCCGAGCTTCGAAGCGGCTCAAAAACGATTGCGAGATCGGCCGCATAATCAAGTAGCGACTTCTCAGCCGCATAGTCGTCTTTGTTGAGCACTTTGAAAGTTACGTTTGGGAACCGCGACTGGTAGGTTTCGATTTGTTCTGGCAAAGCATAAGGCAGCAGCGCCTGGCTACATGCAATGGTGACATGGCCGCGCCGCATGCCAGATAAGTCTGCGATTTGTGATTTGACCTGTTCGACCTCAGCAAGCTGGCGCCGAAACACATCTACGATCAGCTCGCCAGCCGTGCTGAGCCTGACACCTCTCCCCAGGCGTTCGAAGATTGGCACACCGAGTTCATCTTCAAGGGCAAGGATACGCCTATTGAGGGCGGAGGGCGTAATCGCTAACCCCTCTGCTGCTTTCCGGATCGAGCCGTGTCTGACAACGGCGTCGACATATCGATAGACCTGCAGGTTTCTCATTCAGTGCTCGCTAAACCGCTGAGTTTTTCGTCACAATATTGATCTTATAAAGCAACAGACCGCAACAGTTTTCTCAAGTAGACTTAGCGGTAGACGAGTACGCCAGCTGGAAGAGCCCATGTCCGAATTGTCCGCGAGTGAGATTGAAGAACGTGTCCTGAGCCGCATAACTGAAGATCGTTGGCTGCCTCTCGCCACAGAACTGATACGCACGGGCCAACCGCGATCCGGCAATCCTTTGGACCCTGATCTGCCTGGAGGTGAAGAAGAAGCGATTGCGATGCTGGTCGCGGGCAAGCTCGAAGCTGCGGGCATGACCGTCGATGTTCATGAGGCTGTCCGCCATCGCCCTAACATCGTCGGTAAGATCGCCGGTTCCGGCAACGGTCCGAGCCTCATGATGAACGACCATCTTGACACCTATCCGGTGGTAGAGCCCGAGAAATGGGACAAGACCGACTTTGACCCCTACAAGGCCACCCGCCATGGTGATCTCCTTTACGCGAGAGGCACGTCTGACACCCGCGGCAACATGGCGGCATGCCTCCTCGCACTTCAGGCACTCGTCGAAGAAGGCGTGAAACTGGAGGGAGACCTGATCTATTGCTTCTGCGTAGATGAGGAGCGAGACGGGACTCATGGTTCAATTTATCTGACCAAGGAACTTGGTATCACCGCCGACTATTCGATCACTGCGGAGCCCACGGCCTGGGGTTCAGTGAGCGATGGCAACTGGGGAATGAACCTTTCGATCGCGAATTCGGGTCATTGTCTGGTCGAGGTCACGGTGACCGGAGAAAAGTCGCATATCTGGCGACCGGACGTCAGCGTCAACGCGATCGTCGAAGCTTCATCGATCATTCCCAAACTCCAAGCCATGTCCTTCACACATGAGCCGACGGAGTTCATGGGACACACGCCACCCTGTGTGACAATCGTTCGGGTGCGCGGCGGTCTCGAAGGTGAGATGCAATTCTCACCCGATAGCTGCACGATAACGCTTGCGGTCGTTGGCATTGTTCCCGGCATGACGATCGAGAGCATCACCCGAGACATCCAGGCCGTTGCAGACGGTGTCATCAGCGGCAGCAATCAAGTCACCGCAAGCGTGCGCCAAGTACCCGGCTCCCTTTTTGTTGAAGCAACCGAGCCGGTTCCCATGGACCAGGAGCCATGCATTTCGATATCCAATGCCTATAAGAAATTGATGAATGGCGCAGAACCGGTCCCCAACAGGAAAAACGCGTTCAATGACACGATACGGCTCAGAGAGTTCGGGATCAATGCCGTCACCTTTGGCCCCGGCGAAGATGGCTGGGCTGTCGACAATGAAAACATCTCAATTACCAAATCGGTGATGGCGGCGAAGATCTATGCTTTAGCGATCATGTCAATCCTGGGAGTTGTCCAGCCATGAGCTTCGAGCCGGCCTACTAGGATCGAGTATTTTGCATGAATGACGGGACGTTACCCGAAATCTCCGTCGGCAAAGTCGTCGAAACGGTTAGGTTCAAAGACAATTAGTTGCGCTCTACCGCAGGCAGCCGCTCTGTCAAAACTTCAACCACATCATGAGAGCCTTGGTTTCATGCCTGACACGCGTTTTGATCTGGCCAATCTGAAGAACGCTTACATCAATGGAGCAAAGGTCACCGAAGTTATTCAAGAGGCCTACGACAGGATCGCCGCTGATAATCGCCCTGGCGTCTGGATTTCGCTCCGGCCGATTGAAAAGGCCATGGAGATTGCTGCGTCGTTGGAACAACAAAGTCCTGCTAGCTTGCGGCTGTTCGGCGTTCCGTTTGCGGCCAAAGACAACATCGACGTTGCGGACCTCGAGACCACAGCCGGATGCCCGGCCTATGCCTACCGGCCCGAACGTTCCGCTCGCGTGGTTGAGCGGCTCGAAGCAGCCGGCGCTATCTGTATAGGGAAGACCAACCTTGATCAGTTTGCGACGGGACTCAACGGCACGCGCTCGCCATTCGGGGCCTGCGCTTCAGCGTTCGACACAAGCATGGTTTCCGGCGGTTCCAGCTCGGGTTCAGCGGTCGCCGTCGCCTTGCAACACGTGGCATTTGCCCTCGGGACGGACACGGGAGGGTCTGGCCGCATTCCGGCTGGACTCAACAATGTTGTTGGACTGAAGCCCACTGTTGGCGCTCTCAGTTCAACTGGACTTGTCCCGTGCTGCCGAACACTTGATTGTCCTTCGGTCTTCGCACTGAGCGTTGATGACGCTTTGGAGATCGCCGCTTTGGCATTCGAACCTGACGTGTCAGATCCCTCATTGCGACCTTCGTTTTCAGGCAACCCGTTTCGTTCCGCTAAACTACAAAGCAAAAAGGCCGTTCTTGCGCCCCGAAAGATGGATCTCGAGTTCTTTGGCAATGATGAGGGTCTGAAACTCTATCAAGAAGCATTGGCAAGATTTGATCGCCTCGGCTTTGAAATCATAGAGATCGATTTTCAGCCCCTTGTCGAGGCAGGAACCGCGTTGTTCGACGGTCCCTGGGTGGCGGAACGGTACGCCGCGATCGGAGAGTTTCTTGCAGCCCACAGTGATGATGTCCTTGAGACGACGAGATCCATTGTCAAGAATGGGGCCCGTTGGAGCTCGGTGGACCTGTTTGCTCGAAGGTACCGTTTGCGCGAGATCCGTGCCGACCTACACACGCAATTTGAACGAGCCGACGCACTTATTGTGCCGACCGTCGCGCCTCTTTACAGCATTGCTGAGATGCAGGCTGATCCGATCGTCCTTAATAATCAACACGGCCACTATTCCTACTTCGCCAATCTTCTTGATTTGAGCGGCCTGTCGATCCCAGCCGGCTTCCATCAGGCTGGCATGCCTTTCGGTATCACACTGCTAGCGCCAGCGTTACAAGAAGCAAGCTTGGCGAGCCTTGCAGCACAGTTTCTTGAAGGCAGTGCCAAATGCTTTGGCAAGCTGCGTGCGTGATGGTGGTGATAAGGCTGGCACGACCCGCCTCCCATCAGGATTTGATCGCGCTTCAATACAGTCATCGGCTCTGCTTGCAATCACAAGCAATCTCCGAGTGCATTGCGTGTCCATAGATAAAGGGGAGACTTGGCTGTGACAGATATCCGCGTGGTTGCCGGGCCATTTGTATTTGGTGCACGATTAGGGAAGAAACTGGCGCCGGAAACATGTGCAGCCTTTGAGCGGCAGATGCCGTTCAAACACAAAGCGATACATGTGCGCTGGAGTGGGGCTGCGATTTGGATGCCACTTGGCGATTAGGATTTCGGCATCGGCTACGAAAACAATACCTGCTATCCATCGCCTGGCCAGATCATCCTTTACCCCGGCGGGGTCAGCGAGACAGAGATTTTGTTATGCTACGGTCACGTCAATTTTGCCTCGAAAGCCGGCCAGTTGTCCGGCAATCACTTTTTAACTGTGACAGATGGTTTGGATCAGCTCCCAAGCTTGGGCAAATTGGCGTTATGGGAAGGCGCGCAGGACATCCGCATCGAAGTTCTCGAATGAACGCGACCACGCGTGCGATATACCACGATAGCGCATTCGACGCAGCCACCTATCCATCGGCCTGTGAGGCACTGAATGAGGCCCCATACGCGACTTGCAAGGTTCTGTATGGTCATAGACCGCGCCCCTAGCGATATAGCAGCGTCCGCGCAAAATTACGTCGCCTGTATGGGACCCGTTGACGGGAGAAGCACATGGAGTATCCGAAGATCAATGCCGCGCGCGTTTGGCAGCGGCACATGGAGCTTGCGAAGATCGGCGCGACGGCGGGTGGGGGTGTGCATCGGTTGGCGCTGACAGATCTCGATATCAAGGCGCATGTGCGGCTGGCCGAATGGGCCGGTGCGCATGGCTTTCCGGTCGAGCTCGACGACGTCGGGAACATGTTCATACGCCGCCCTGGAACGGACTCCACGGCGACACCGGTTGCCAGCGGATCACACACGGATACCCAGCCGTTTGGCGGCCGCTTTGATGGCGCGCTCGGTGTGCTGGTGGCGCTTGAGGCACTGGAGACGCTTGAAGATCAGGGCATTTCGCACCGCCGGTCAATCGATGTTGCGATTTGGAATAACGAAGAAGGCGCGCGCTTTATGCCCGGGCTATCCGGGTCGGGCGTCTATACAGGCGCGCTCAAGCTCGATGAAACACTGGCGGGGACGGACGCAGACGGCGTGACCATGGCTGAGTGCGTCAAGCGTCTCCATGCGGCGCTTCCTAATGTTGGCTGGCGTGAGCTTGGAGAACCCTATGCCGGTTTTGTCGAAGCACATATCGAGCAGGCCACACTCTTGGAGGAGGCCGGAAACACGATTGGTGTGGTGACCGATATCCAGGGGAACCGACGCTTCGAGGTCGAAGTCGTCGGGGAAGCTGCACACTCGGGGACGACGCCGCGGGCGCGCCGCCGTGATGCGTTTATCGCGGCAACGGATATTGCCGCTGCGCTGCGCCACTACTTCGAAGCGAATGACCCAGAGGATATCGCGCGCTTTACTATTGGAATCTTCAAGGTGTTTCCCGGCGCCAAGGCGATCGTGCCCGGGAAAGTGGATTTCTTCATCGATTTTCGCCATCCGTCACAAGCGGCACTCATCGAGCACGGCGACGCGATCGCGGGCATTGCGGCGGCCCACCGAGGCAACTGCGAGGTGTCGGTCAAAGAGGTGTCGCAGGCGTCGCCGGAACCGTTCTCGCCGGCGGTCATCGAACGGGTGGCGGCGAGTGCGAAACGCCACGGCTTTTCGAGCCAGCGCATCATTTCCTGCGCCGGGCATGACGCGCGGTTTCTGCTGCGGATGTGTCCGACCGGCATGGTGTTCATACCGTGCAAGGACGGCGTCAGCCACAATGAGAAAGAGAGTGCGGACCCTGATCATGTTGCGGCGGCCGCGCAGGTAGTGACGGATGTGTTGCTTGACCTCGCACGGCAAGAATGACGCGCAAGATAGTTTCTTATATCACGCCATGTCAGATACCTCAGCGGCAGCTTATGCCCTGCCCATGCAATGTGCGGAGGGCACAGTAGATTTCTGCTGTTTTATCTTCGCGACCATGTGGCGAGTGGGCCGATCGATGTGTCAACGCTGCATCGGTCTGCACGTGAGCGTCCGAGCCTAGCTCTGCTGAGCATATCGCCAAGGCAACAACTCGTCGATCTGATTGATCTTGTGATCGGCGATGCGGCTGAGGACATCCGT
>NZGY01000003.1 GCA_002689605.1 Filomicrobium sp. | reverse complement strand
TGATTGAACGTGACGGCGAGCGACTTACGCCCCGCCAATGCCTCGCCAGCGCCATGAGTTAGCAGGGAAAACTACATCAGAGCCTAACAGAGCCTTCGCATTAGATATGAGGTTCCGTATCTGTCTGAGACACGCCGCTTTTCTCTATTGATTATCGTTCTAATTGGAACACTGCTCGGTCCATTGGACTCAGCGGTCAATATTGCATTCCCAGACATCACTTCGAGTTTTGGGCTTGAACTCAAGGCCATTCGTTGGGTAGTGATCGCTTATCTTGCGACTTACGCGAGTCTGATGCTGGTTTTCGGGCGTGTCGGAGATCTCATTGGACACAACCGTGTTTTCATTGCCGGACTTGTTGTTTGCATTCTGGGTTTCGGAATCTGTAGCATTGCGACGAGCTACAATTGGTTGCTGGTTTTCCGTGTTCTGCAAGGAATTGGTACAGCACTGGTTCTCAGCTGTGGTCCTGCTTTGGCAACAAGTCTCTACAGCGAACGTTGGAGACCAAGAGTGCTAGGCGCCTATGCCATGATGTTTGGCCTGGGTGGTGCATTGGGGCCGTCACTTGGAGGCTGGCTGGTCGAGCATTGGGGTTGGCAGGCCGTATTCTGGTTTCGATTACCAATAGCACTGATCGCCCTCCTCTTATCACTTGTGCTGCGTATGCCAATGCCCGAGCGTGATCATGGTAGCTTTGATCTTGGAGGGGCAGTGCTTTTAGCAATGACAACTGCGCTGCTCCTCGCAACCATTACCCAGCTGGATCGGGCCAGCGAGAACTTGACGCTTGTCACACTGCTTTTTGCGTTCACTGTTTCGGCCGTCGCCTTCTTCATTGTGAGATCGGTACGATCATCAAACCCAATAATCGATCTTCGCACCTTCTCTGAGTTCTCCTTCACTTGGATGAATATCGCGACGATTGCGGTGAACTTGGCCGGCTTTGCGACCATGTTGTTCGTACCGTATTTCCTGGTTCGCGTGTCTGAACTGACGTTATCTGAAAGTGGACTGATTATGGCTGTGGGACCGGTCGGAATGATGATCGCATCTAAGTCTGCCGGCCATGTTTTACCTCACGTCGGGGCACAGAGACTGGCAATCGTGGCTGGTTTCTTGGTCGCGTCTGGCCTGCTTTGGATGAGTTATTGGGGAGCATCAACTGGATCAATCATTCTGTGCGCGGCGCTGTTGCTACATGGGATTGGCCTCGGACTGTTTCAGGTCGCCGCCTTGGACTTCATAGCGTCTGCACTGCCAGTGTCTCAGCGCGGAGTTGCCGGCTCCTTGGCTTTGGTCATGCGGACGATCGGCGTCGTCATTTCCGCCAGCGTATTGACGATTGCATTCGCGCATTTCCAAACGGTCTTTGCTCCAGGAGGTGCGGACGGCTTCGTATCCGCTTTCCAGCAGGTTTTCTGGTATGCTGCAGTCGGTCTGGCAGGTTTTGTTGCTGCTTCTTTGCTCCGAATGGTCCGGTGGCGAAGACGGAACTCCTAACCTGCAACTTGCCAAGCCGCATCGTATCACAGGTGTGCTTGATAATGCGGCGCACCGGCTGGCGCAAAGCTGTTGCAACACTGTACTGGGATCAAGCAAATCTGATCGCTAAAGGCATAGTCGCATGGCTCTCCCTGAACTCAATCCGATCACTTCGCCGGCTGCATGGCTGGGTCAAGACATGGCCCGCAGGACCGCGGAGTGGACCTCCAAACTGAGCGATGCTGAAATCAGTGAAGTCTATGATCTCGCACGCTCGTTGCGCAGGAAGACTGAGGACCTTTTGCAATTGTCTTTGGCGGATGCATCATTGCCTTTGCTTCAAGAGCGCCTGGCTGAGCTACGTAAAGAATTGTTGCATGGGCGCGGTTTTGCAATGTTACGCGGAATGCCTGTGGAAGAGCATAGTCTCGAAGAGAATGCCTGAGCTTATTGGTTAATCGGACTGCACCTTGGTAATGCTGTACTGCAGAATGGCAAGAACCACATGCTTGGCCATGTTACGGACCTTGGCCTCGACTATTCAAAGCTCAACGTGCGCGGCTATCAGACCAGCGAACGTCTTCCTTATCATACCGACTATTCGGACGTCGTTGGGCTGCTTTGCATCCGAGCTGCAAAAAGCGGTGGCCTCTCCAGCATCGCAAGTTCGGTTTCGATCTACAACGAGCTGGTCGACAAACATCCAGATTTGGCCAGGGCTCTAAGCTGCCCGATTCCTCGCACACGTTGGGGTGAGGTGCCATCTGGCCAGAAACCATGGGCCATGATTCCAATATTCATCATGATTCTAATATTCATGCCAAGTGACAACGTAGTAATCACCACGTACGTATGAAGTGCCATTCGTAAAGGGCAGGCGCTCGATGGTGTGCCGGCAATCACTGCGGAACAGGAGGCAGCATTTCATCTGGATATGGACTTTGCTCCAGGCGATATGCAGTTTCTCAACAATCATGTCGTTCTGCACTCGCGCACGAACTATGAGGACCATGCCAACCCGAACAAGCGCCGCCACTTATTGCGCTTGTGGCTCGCTTGTGAGGATGGCCCACCCTTGCCAAAGGTCATGATAGATGACGCTTTCCAGGGAGGAACTGCATCTGGCCGGCCGAATGACATCTTGGTACCGGGTGTAACGCCGATTACGACGCTGAACCCACGCGCCGAACAGCCTATTGTCTAGCTTGCTACCGCGCTGTGCTTGTGACCATTAACTGATGTATTGCCATAGGAGACTTCGCATCGCCATATCAGCTGCGGGCTCAATTAGTTCTACGAGCCAGATTAAAATGTACACTACCTCAGTTCTGCACGCAGGTTGGCTGCTTTTGAGGTGTAAGACATTCAGCCAGATCCAGATACGAATGTAACGCGCTTGATTACGAGCAGGCATGGTATGCAATTGCTACTCGATGCTAACCTGAGATTCTGACAGGCAAGCGGCCAGTGCTGTGAGCCAAGCATCGCCAACCCAGTTGGCAAACCACTATTGTTGGATGGAAAAATGCCTCAGGCGATCACTAAAGTCGCGGTTAACTGGATCACGTCACTTGAACAGGCAATTAGTCGTCGCAACCGTGATCAACTGCGAGCGCTGTTCTCTGATGATAGTCATTGGAGGAACATCTGTGGAATATCATGGTCGTTTGCAACGATCAGTGGTGGCGACAGATTAGTCGACGAATTGCTACGGCGTTGCTGCGAGGTCGGCGCCTGTGGCTTCGAGCTAGCGCCTGAGCGTCATGCTCCACGAATGAACACTGTTGCCGGGGACGAGGTAGTTGAGGCCGTACTGAAGTTCCAGACGAATATTGGATCATGCGTTGGTGTTGTTCGGTTTCAACAAAGTGCCGGAAACAACAGCGGCTTGCCAAAAGCATGGTCACTCATGACTGCCATCGAAAGTATCAAAGGCGCTAATACCGGCAGCGAGCCAAGCCCGGATGAACTCAATCATGAGCGGTCGACGACCAAGACCAATTGGCTTGATCGCCGTCAATTTGAGCAGTCCTACACAGACCGCGAGCCTAACGTTCTGATTGTCGGGGGAGGGCATGCAGGCATTACCTCAGCCGTCGAGCTCAAACAACTGGGTATTGATGCGCTCATCGTCGATGGAATGAAACGCATCGGTGACAACTGGCGGTTACGCTATCACAGCCTTAAGCTCCACAATGTTACGGCTGTGAATCATCTCCCTTATATGCCGTTTCCAGAAACATTTCCGCGCTACATTCCAAAGGACAAGGTGGCCAACTGGCTGGAAAGCTATGTCGACCACATGGATCTGAACTACTGGACGAAAACTCGCTTTGAAGGCGCAACATATGATGAGGCATCAGGGCGGTGGACGGCGACATTAAAGCAGCCTGGTGGCAAGAAACGACGAGTACTGCCAGCGCACATCATTATGGCAACCAGCATCAGCACAACACCAAGTTTGCCGAATATTCCAACCCTTGGCGCCTATGACGGTAAAGTATTGCATTCCAGTAATTTCCCTGGTGGTGAAGCATGGAATGGCAAACACGCTGTAGTCTTTGGGACCGGCACAAGCGGACATGACATTGCACAGGAGCTTTATGCCAATGGAGCAAAAGTCACGATGGTGCAGCGTAGTCCGACGCTGATTGTAAATGTTGAACCAAGTGCGCAGCTTTATGACGGAAGCTATCTGGACGAAACCAAGCGGACCGAAGATCTTGATTTGTTCAACACTTCGGTTCCCATGCCTCTCATCAGGGAAAACCACAAAATCATTACGAGGAAGGTTCGCGAGCTCGACAAGTCAATTCTGGATGGGCTTGAGAGGGTTGGCTTTGAGCTAGAGTTCGGTGAGGAAGGAACGGGGTGGCCACTCAAGTATCGAACGCGTGGAGGAGGCTACTATTTCAATGCCGGTTGCTCAGAACTCATTGCCGAGCAAAAGATTGATCTTATTCAATATCGCAACATTGAAACCTTTATGAGCGATGGCCTGCAAATGCAGGATGGGAGTGCCGTGCCCGCTGATTTAGTTGTGCTGGCGACCGGATATAAAGGTCCATCCTATGTAACTCAAGAATTGTTTGGAGATGACGTTGCAGAGCGGGTGGGAGAGGTTTGGAACGTCAATTCTGAAACACAGGAACTCAACAACATGTGGATGAGGACCCGCCAGCCGGGTCTCTGGTTTACTGGCGGATCGTTTTCACAGTGCCGCATCTATTCAAAGTACCTCGCCCGGCAAATCATGGCTGTGGAGCAAGGGCTACTAGCCAAATAGTGCAGGAGGTGCATGGCTGTTACTTGAAGTCATTGAGGTCTGGGACCGGCCCGTCCACGGGTGAGCCAAGCTGTGCGTACAGCGTTCCCCATAGACGCGCGATCGGTAAGTTGCCCTGCCAGTCGATATACTGTCGTTCTGCGTCCCAGATTTCATCTTTCACGTGCATGGCGACCACTTCCCCGATCGCAATCTCCCGATCAATGCCAGCTTGCACAGTTACAAACTTGCGGCATTCAAAAGCGACCGGTGCCTCGGCAATGCGTGGAGGCTTGACCAAGTCACAAGTTGCAGTGGTAAATCCAGCTAGCGGGATTTCATCCACGCCTTCAGGAAAGTCGGCAGCTGTAACCAGCATACCCTGATGCATTTCCCAGTTTACGATATTTACGACAAACTCACTGGTCTCTTCGATGTTTCGAGCAGTGTCTTTCTTTGGGCCGCTATCCCGGCGCTTTAGGCCCAGTACAATGAGTGGCGGATCTTCAGACATGCCGTTGAAGAATGAATAGGGCGCGGCGTTGGCGTTTCCGTCCTTATCCAACGAGGTTACAAGAGCAACCGGACGCGGTATAATACTTGCGGTCATCAGCTTGTAGCGCAACTTGGCGTCGATTTCGTCGAAACGAACTTTCATGATCTTCCCAGCCTTAATTGATATGTAACATCGCTTATATACGAGAGTCTCAGATCTTCCGGAAGTTGATGGATTCGCATGTGCGATTCAGAATCGTCCAGTTTTGGACCAAGGATTCTTCTTGCGGCTTGCTAATTTGAGCCCGTTTTTTGTTATCGCCAGATATACTGTTCACGTGCTTAGGAGAGGTCCACAATGGCGGTGGTCTGGCGCGGTATGACGCAAGAAGAACTGGATAAGGCTTACGATCAGGCTGCCTACGCACCCAACATGCAGGTAGTGATCGCCCGATTTGCTTCCAGCAGCGAGCGCGTGCGTCAACGTATAGTATCTCCAGCTCGCTTTGCCTACGGGCCCGGAGAGAACGAAGGGTTGGATGTCTATAGCCCCTCTAGCTGGAAGCAGAGGAGCGCAGCAGGTATGGACAAGGATACTTCTCAGACGAGGCTCTCATCACGTGTGCAGGCCGTGAGGCCGTCGCCGACGCTCAATATGGCAGCGATGACGCGGAAACTAAAAGAGCAAGGCCGCGAAGTCATCATACTAAGTATGGGAGAGCCGGATTTCGATACCGAGGAGTTCATCAAGGAATCCGGTATCTCAGCCATCCGGCGCAACGGATTCATTTCTCGCGCGGATGTTGCAGACTTCCTCGCTAAGCAGAGTCTGAGCCCGACTTATATTTCAAAGACTCCAGTTCTGATCGGTAAGTGCGGCCTGCCAAATCTTTAGCGATGTTGTTGCGCGAGAGATCTATCATCCGTGCGCCGACCGCACCAAAACGAGCGTTGGCGTGAAATGCAAAATGGCAAGACAACACGAAATTCGCCCTAGCAATACAGTGATCCGAGCCGGCAACCGGACTGGTTGAATATCGGCTTAGCGCTTAGCAATGTCTTGCTGCGGTATCCCGAGGCTTCACTTCCAGACCAAAGCGATGCAATGTCACTCGCTGGTTGCTTCCTTGGCAATGCCGTCAAGTAGCTTGTCGATCTCTGCGAACGCCTTTTTAGTCAATTGTGATGGTCCTGGCGGTATTGGCCGACGATAGCCAACAATGATCTTGCCAGGATCAGTCTTGGCTTCAAAAATGAAGACCACGTATGGGCAGATTGAGAGATTGAACGGATTTGCGCTGACGGACGCATGGGTCAGCTTGGCAGAACAAAACTGAAGATACTTTGCATTCAGGTAAGGCGACTTGCTTCCGCTTTCTGTCACGCTGCTCGCAGCGGCGCTGGTTCTGTTGAGCATCTTGTCAACATGGCCGACGTAGTCGATGACCAGACCGCGATTGATGACAGCATCCTTTAGATCTTGCAGCACATCCTCAAATGGTCCCGCGCGCGTGTAATGGCGCGGTGTGAAGTCCTTCTGTGCCAATGCGAGTGATGAGAATGCAAGATTGGCAATCAAGAATGTGGCTATTGCCAAAGTTAATGCGATCGGATTCTTCATTTTGGTTGTTCCTCCTCTATTCGACAGTTGTGGAGCTCGATCTATGTGTGGGGCACTCGACATCACGTATTTGCCGCCGAGTATCGAAGAATTGAGCCGCCAGCCTTGCGGTTAATTGCAAAATCGGCGAGCCCCGCGCCGATCCACATTGCAAGGAGGGCAATCCATGATGTCATGGCGAGCACTGCACCACCACTCACCCCATCTCCGACTGCGCAACCGCCAGCTAACATGCTCCCAAAGCCCATAAGGGCGGCACCAGCGATATAGCCTGGTAGTGATGCTTCTTCACTGAAACTCTGAACCTTGAACTCTCCTGCCAGCAACGCAGAAGCGAGAGATCCGATGAATACACCTGGCACCAGACCAATGCCAAAACTGAGAGGTAACTGAGGTTGATTGATTAGGGCCATCAAGGTGTCAGTTGATGGGCCGGTGAAACTGACACTTTGCACTGTGATAACATCGAACGATTGTTCCGACAGTACTGCGGTGAACCACCAGCCAAGAACGATTGTCGCTCCTACGCCAAGCGCCGTTAACAGGTAGGCGAATGACATCCTGTTATGTTGCCAAAACAGTAGCGCAACTACGATTATGCCAGCGCCCATCGCAAGACCTGCATAGATGGCAAGCCCTGCAAAATCTGGCAGCTGCCCCATCATGTTGCGGGTACCGGCCCCGACCAGCCAGAGTGAGCTTATGTCTTCCCGGACAGGCGCAAGCACTCCTCGCAGTGATGCTTGCGCGACAACAGTCAGGATCAGCCCGGTCAACAGAGCCCGTAGGTTGCCTGTTGCGGAGAGCACCAACAGACGGCTTGCGCATCCGCGGGCGAGAATCATTCCGATGCCAAACATCAAACCGCCGATGATCGCGCCAGTGTCACCGGCAGTGGGAAACTGACCCAGGTGGCAGATCGAATCTGACCTACCGTTCATGGTGTCCCCCTCAATCGGGAGGGGCGATGTTG
>NZGY01000002.1 GCA_002689605.1 Filomicrobium sp. | reverse complement strand
TATGTTGTCTGACCACGACGGAACGATGACCTGCATCGTACACAGCGTCAGCGCTGTCTGTCTCTCTCAGCTAGCAGCAGCCCGCCTTCTTCTTCTTCTTCTTGCCTCCGCCGAGCTGGACTCCACGCGACTGTCGCGCTCGCTCATCCACCTATTGTCGTTTATCAATGACCTCAACGAAGCCGACAAGAAAATCTATATCGCTCAATCGAACTTAGATACATCAACTCCAGCCGGGAAGATGATGGTGTCCGTGCTTGGCGCGTTCGGTGAATATGAACGGGGCATGATATCCGAGAGGATAAAGGCAGGATTAAAACGCACCCGAACAGAAGGAACTCGCCTTGGACGTCCACGACTGGCGATGGACCAGGATACACGACAAACAATACACGACATTTACACGGCTGGGCACACCATCGCTCATATAGTACGGACCACCGGCATCACACGCAGACGGATCGACGTGGAGCTTGGACGAGCATGAGCAAATCGTTTGATGACTTTCGTGACCTAAGCGGGGACGGAGCCCTTGTCATATATCTTCGCAAAGACGTGTCGAGCAGTCCCGTCTATCAGGCAAGAATACGCGTCAAGGGTGGGAAATACATTCGTCGTTCAACTAAACAAACTAAAGTGACCGACGCTATCAAAGAAGCTTGGTCGATACACGAGTCGCTATCCGACAAAATCGCTAAGGGTGAGACCACAACTAGAAAGCCAGATGTCATACGGTTCAGAGACATCAAGGACGAGTGGATCGTCTTCATGCGAGCTCCAAGCATTGAAATATGAATGATATCGAACGCCAGGCGCGTGAGATCCACATCGACACGTGATGTTGCACGTCCATCCAACCACGAGTGACACCGCTGACGCACAGCCTCGATGAATATTGGCACGATCGGCTTCAATGCAGACGGTTGGAATACCCCAGCAACTGCCTGCCGCTGCCAACGCCATCTTGGACCGCGCGTAATGAGCACGCTATCGTCTACGAGCCGGTTGAGAAGCCGCCTATCGAGTTCACTCTTTGGAAATTTACTTTGCTGGCCCACCAAGAATTCGCTGACATACTCTGGTGCCATTGCAAACACCCATTGCCGACGGAAATCGTAAGTTGCCACCGGACGCTCAAAGAGTTCACACGCCCAGGTCTCAACCGGATTGCGCATAAGTTCGAGTATGACTTGATATATGGATAGGGCCCACGATGCGCGGGCAAGGTCGGGGCTATCTGGCCCTCAGCGCATTCCGGAATGGTAACAGTGGGGGCGACGTCTAGATCAACTGCTTCGCTCAACTCGTCTCACCTGCCGGGCACGCATAACGTGTCCATTAAACTGACGAGGAACAACCTGGGGGGAGCCAACGCAGGACCTTGTCACACGCTTTATCCGAATAGGCACATAGCCCGCCAACCACAAGCAGAGTTGACAGACATAAGACCGCAAGTGCTCCCTGCATAAATTACCGCACTGCAGTGAGTGTCTTACATAAGCCGTCTGAGCCAAGCTTCTGCACATCGAATAGAAGCCCTGACACGTGTCTAAGGCATTCTTGCGGCAGCTGTTCCTAGCTCAATTGCCCAGAGCAAGGGCAGATCGGCGTTCAGAAATCCAACGCGTGATATTGGGCCGAGATGAAAGATCAAACCCGCCGTCCTCCGCCAGATGCGTGTAGGCGAAGAGTGCAAGATCAGCGATCGAGAACTGATCATTGGCTATCCACTGAGAATTGGACAGCTGAACTTCTAACGCATCAAGAGCCGCCTCCCCGCGCTCCACCCGCCAGCCTTCGCGCGTAGCCCTTGGCTTTCCAAGATGATGCATATGAAAACGACAAACGGCGATCTAGGGCTCATGACTATATTGCTCCCAGAACAACCACTGCATAACCTTGGCGCGAGCACAACTCTCAGACGGTAACAAGTGCGAGCCCTCGGCAAGATAGCTTTTAATCGCATTCGATTGAGACAATGACCTACCATCCCTCAGAACAATAACCGGTACTTGCCCATGGGGATTGATCCGCAGAAACTCTGCATTTCGCAATTCACTTTCCATAATGTTCACCGCATGCCGGCGATAGCCCAAGCCAAGAAGGTCCGCCGTATGCTTGACCTTCATACAATTGCCTGACTGCGTATCACCGTAGATATCCATCAACGTCTCCCATCCTGCACCACTGCAACGTACCAATCACTCGATAAGAAACCAGTGTCAGGAAAGACAATATACGTTGAGATATCGCCATGAGTGAGGATAGACACAACCACAAACATCGCGTCGCCATCCTAGCCTATGACGGTCATGCATATTTGAGTGCGGTATTTCTGTTGAGATATTTGCACTCCCGCGACCTAAACTCAAAGTGCCTGAGTATGACCGCCGCGTATACTCCTGGGATAGAACTCCCATGAGGTCGATGGGCGGACTAGTGATAACGGCACCGCACGGCCGAGGTGCAATAGACTGGGCCGACACCATTATCGTTCCAGGTTGGTCAGAAGGTGCCAATGAAGTTCCGCAGCAACTCCGCAACAAAATTGCAAAGGCTCATCAGAGCGGAAAGCGATTGATTTCAATTTGCTCAGGTGTGTTCGTGCTAGCGGCGGCGGGAATATTGGACAACCGCAGGGCCGCAACTCATTGGCGATATGTAGAACAGCTGCAGGCCTCCTATCCTGCGATTTAGATTGAGAAAGACGCTCTGTATGTTGACGAGGGTCAGATCATAACCTCAGCTGGTAGCGCCGCTGGCCTTGATCTTTGCTTTCACGTTGTCCGCAAGGACTATGGTAGCAAGATCGCCAACAATGTAGCACGCCGCCTAGTTCTCCCCACACACCGAGAAGGCGGACAGGCACAGTTCATCCCCTTACCAGTCAGCCACAAAGCTGATGGGCTCGCAGGAATTCTTGACTGGCTAAGAACTCACATTGATGAACACCACACCATCACCAGCATGGCTGCGAAGGCTAGACTAAGTAAGCGTACATTTGTACGTACGTTTAAAGATTCTACAGGGACATCGCCGCATGTATGGTTAACCTCAGAAAGCATAAAATGCGCGCGCGAATACTTGGAGTCAACACACCTCACCACAAACCAGATTGCCGAAAAATCAGGCTTTGTGACTCCGGAAACGTTTCGCAACTATTTCCGTCGGGCAATGGGTGTTGCCCCGACAGCCTACCGATCGGCGTTTAAACAGCTTTGAGAAAATGGGCTTGGTGTTACCGTCAGTACGAACGATGATAACCCAAGCGATCGGCAGCAGATTGGTTTTGACAATGCGGATCCTAGTTGCAGGTTGGCATGGACAGGTTGCTAGAGCTCTATCGGAACGTTCTGTAGTCCGAGACGACGTCACTGCCATAGCTGTCGGACGCCCGGCTTTTGATCTGTCAAGCCAGCCGAGCATTGGCCGTTCTCTGTTTGGAATTGAACCTGATGTGATCATCAAGACGGCAACCTACACCGACGTGGATGGCGCAGAAGATAATCCAGATCGTGCACGTCAGGAGAACGCTATCGGAGCAGCTAATCTTGCAGCGGATGCAGCGCGGCGGGGGATACCGATCATACATCTGTCCACGGCGCAGGTCTTTGATGGCAACCAGATCAAGCCTTACATGGACCAAGACCTCGCTGAACCGGTTAACTCATATGGTCTAAGCAAGCTTGCTGGCGAACGTGCCGTTGCTTCAGCAAATTCAAAACACCTCATTGTCAAGACGGGATGGATTTACAGTCCTTTCGGGCAGAACTTCGTAACAACGCTTCTCCAGCGAGCCCGCACTCAAGCCAACATCGATTTTGTTGCGGACCAAACGGCCTTACCAACGTACTCCATCCATCTCGCCGATGCGCTACTTGAACTTGCGGCAACGGCCACAGGTCAGCAGGATAAATCACTGTTCGGCACCTATCATTTAGCCGGCGCCGGCTGCGCCAGTGGGTATGACGTGGCAACCAAAGTCATTCAAGCCTCGGCGGACCAAAGTGGGTTAGCAACAAGTCTGCGGACGATTTCTTACAAGGAAGTCGAATCTCGGTCGCGACGCCCGCAACATACCTGCCTCGACAATACGAAAGTCAAAGAGAAGTTCTCAATCTATATGCCAAACTGGCAGGATGGCATCGAGGAGTGCATCAAACGAATTCTATAAAAAGACGACATCTAAATGAGTGAGAGGGAATGGTGCCCACTCCCATTTACTTCTTTGCGGCCAGTCGGCGTTCGCGGTACATCGCATAAAGCCCCCCGGCAAAGATCGCCGACAGACCACACACCCTCCACATACCGTCCACGTACCCGGGATTTCTTAAAACGCAAACCAACCGATAACGAAAGCGCTGACAACCTGTGCATATGAAAAAGGTTGTAACGCTGAAGCTTGCGCCAAATGCATCGCAGATATCGATCCGAAGTGCCCAAGCGCATTGAACAAGCCAGCCAAGAAGAACAACCCCCAGTCCATCAGATCAGCTGGCGTTTGCCAAAAAACTGAGAAACAAGACCCGTCTCAATATAGAGTGTAAACCCGGTCCACAGCAGGCCGGTCTCCTCACTGTCTTGCGTACTGAGATAGCGTACCAAAATTTGATAGATCCCCCACAACAAGGCACCACAGATTGGCAACAGTGTGAGCCAGCCAAAGTTTCCAAAGCCGGGCCGGGCGATCATGATCATGCCGGCAAGCCCGATTATCACGGCCGACCATCGATGAACCCCGCCCCTCTCGCCGAGAAACAAAACCGCAAAAACCAAAACGACCAATGGCGTTGCCGATGCAATTGCCGTCACATCACCGAGCGGGAGATATCGAAAGGCTAGAATGAAGATGGCAATCTCAGTCACCAAGATCAGTGATCGCGCAATATGCAAGAACGGCGTCGTAGTTCTCAATGACTGACTAATACTGCCACGACGCCTTACCCAGAATATCTCAACAGCCATCCAGACCCATGACCGAAACCAAAGCACCTGACAAATTGAATAAATCTGCGTGAGCTGCTTGCCAATTGCATCGCTACCCGCAACTAACACCATTGCCATCACCATCAAAGCGATGGCCTTAAATGGCACGCGGCCATCAGTCGCCGTATTCATCCCGTACTCGCGTCAGCTTTAGTCAAACCCGGAGGTCGCATACCGCTGCCGACACGTCAATGAAGCTTCAATGTCCATGCACGAGGTTATTGGAGCGCATTAGCGTCAAGCCTTGAAACCAACTTCAAGCAAAGATTTGTTATCGGCAACGCGCTGATAAGAAAGCCGCGTGAGATCGATTGTTTGATAAGAGCCATGAAGCAGCAGTTCGCATAAAGCCCTGCCTATGGCGGGTCCTTTCTGCAGCCCGGCCCCAGAGAAGCCAGTGGCAACTAAGAAGTTATCAATCTTCCCACTCTACGGCCCGATAATGGTGTTTCCATCGAGGCGGTTAATGGCATAGTGACCTGCCCAGCTGCGCTTGACTTTCAATGTTGCGAAACCTGACATGCGATGCGCCAGCGCAGGCCACAACTCATTCTCAAATTGCGCATACTCAGCCTCGCCTACCTCCCACTGGAAACCTCCCGCCGCAGAAGTTTGTGTCAACCCCGTCGCAAATCCGCAACCTTCCCTCCGAAAGGACACACCACTCGGATCCTTCGTCAGAGGTAGATGGTCTATCTCGCTTTCGGTTTCGAAATAGAATGTTGGACGATAAAGAGGTTCGACTGGGATATGCATGTCAACCATGGCGCAGATTTCTGGCGCCGATGCACCAGCGACATTGATGACTGCCTCGCAGTCGATCGTCTCGCCGGATGCAAGTTCAACTTTATAGGCAAGCCTATTGCTCACCTGCAAGGCAGTGACACGATCTTGGATAAACTCCACGCCAAGAGAAACCGCCTTGCGCTGAAAGCCCATGACTGCTGCATAAGGATCAACAAATCCATCCTGTGAGCCATAAAGCCCGGCGTCAATATCGTCAGTTCGTATGAGTGGAAAGCGATGCGCCAACTCTTTTTGATCGAGCAATTCATTGGCAACGCCGGCATCCTTCTGCACTTGCCAACTCTTTTCAATAGCAGCCAGATCTTCTCTGCCACGGACAAGATATAGATAGCCGTAGTCTCGAAATAAGAACTCGCCTGGAGAACCGTTGACATCCTTAAGAGATGCGAAATTGCGGTAGACCTCCTGCCCATATCTGGACATCTCAATATTCTCGCGGAGCCCATGCATTAGGCGCACACCGCCAGCCGAGCGTGGCGCTGCTGCAAGCGCATAAGTTGGGTCGGGTTCGACAACAAGGATACGGTCTGCAGCACCGGCCGTGGCCATATTATAGGCTGTTGACGAGCCCATGATGCTACCACCAACAATGACAATCTTCTTCATGGCTATATTTCCAATCTGAAAACTGAGATCGAAAAATCCAGCGCTGATCGATGGCCCGGTTCAGACGCCTTATTCGGTGAGGCGGGAGACGACCAGATCCAAGGTGGTGAAGGCAATGACTTTGCCGAAGGTGGTGAAGGAAACGACCAGGTCGTCGGCGGGTTAGGTAATGACACACTCGAAGGTGGCGCCGGTTCAGACCAACTGCGTGGCGAAGATGGCAACGATATCCTCATGGGCGGCGCGGATGATGACATTCTTGAGGGCGGGGCGGGTGATGATGTCCTGCTTGCAGATGCTGGAAACGACCAAATAGACGGTGGAGACGGACGAGATGTTGTCGTGGCTGGCCTCGGAAATGACGAGGTCAACCTTGGTGAAGGAGATGACATCGCGGTTGCCCTAGTTGGTGACGGAGATGATAACTACCAGGGTGGGCAGGGCGCTGATACTTACGACGCGTCACAGGCAACCGAAACTGTTGTAATCGACCTCGACCAAGGAACAGCCACGGGCGTAGAGATCGGCACGGACGTGATTGAAGGTTTTGAGAACGCTGTCGCCGGCGCTGGGAATGATGTCCTTATCGCCGGCAACAGCGGAAACGTTCTCCGGGGCGGGGCTGGTCAGGATGTTTTCGTTTTTGTTCACGCGAGCTCTAGTGGTTCCGGCGGCCACCGGCGGGATCGTATCGAAGACTTCGAAGTTGGCGACCGCATAGATGTTTCGCTGATGGACGGCAACGAAGCAATTGATGGACTCCAGCGATTAACTTTCCAATACGATCAAGCAGAATTTGATGGTGTTGGTCAGGTGCTGTTCGCTTTCCATCAGGATGAACAAAACGGTGAGCATACTTTGATCCGCTTTAACGTTGATGAGGATGACGAGACTGATTTCGAAATTGAAGTTGTAGGGTGCTACGAATTTAGCGAGCATAATTTTATTCAGTAACGTCAATTAAGACCGTCGCTTGAGGAAGAAAGAAATGAAAACCGATAACCGAAGTGCTGTCCTCACGTCTGAAGACAATCCCAGCAATAGTGAAGAAGTGAAAGTCCTCGCTACGTCTGCCAGGTCTCAAGAAGGCGGTTTTGCGATTGGTAGCCGCGTCCTGTTCGGTTCCGTTATGATCGGAGCTCTAGTCTTTGTTGTTGGCGCCTGGGCAGCAAGGGCTGAGCTGACCGGTGCAATCATTGCACCGGGTTCTGTCGTCGTTGAGAAGAATGTCAAAAAGGTTCAGCATCGTGACGGCGGGATAGTATCCGAGATACATGTCAAGAACGGTGATCACGTCAAAGCCGGACAGGTCATGGTGGTGCTTGATGATACGCAAATCAAATCCGAACTTGCTGTCGTGCGCGGACAACTTACAGAGTTAACTGCCAGGAAGGCACGCTTAGATGCAGAGGTTGAAGGCAGAGAGCGGATTACTTTCCCGGAAGGTTTCCTGCAGTCGAGTAGCCAAGCCAAAGTTGTGGCCGACGGTGAGCGCCGATTGTTTGATGATGGTAAGCAAAACACTCAAAGTCAAAAGCAACGTAACCGTTCAGATTCAGTTCGTCCAAATCAGATAGACAACGCATGTCGCGCGCATCACTGATGCGTTTTACCAAGCGGCACAGTGCGTCGGAGAGTTTGCGTTGTAATGCGTGCCGACGCGACCGCCGCCCCGTCCCGATTGCTCCACATCAAAGACAAATCTTATGCGCACAGTGCGATTTCTGCGTTTGTTGCTGAGTGCAAAGGTGGCAAGAAATGTCGAGATTACCAGATAGGCCCAGTGACCTCGTAGCTGTGCAAAATGGCCATAGGCTCGACTGAGGCGGATATGATAACTTCCTGCACGTATTGCACCACCCCATTTTGTGTCGTGGTCGGACTGGTGAAAGTGACATGACTACAAGCCGGCAGTTTCATAAGATATGGGAACAGCAGATCACAGCCGTTACGGACATGCGCCGCAAATATGGCGACGCCTGCGCCTTTGATTATGTCGTGGGTGAAAAACTCATGCAACTTGCCGAAGCGTCAGAGCAGCATCCAGAGTTCGCGCGTGAACTCCCTCGCTTCGTGGCGGCGCTACGAGACCTTTTCAGCCCATCAGAAATGCAGCGTGAACTTTTGCGGCTGGAGTGGCAGCTTGATGCCGACGCAATGGAGTTGGATGCGGCCATACGCGAGGATGGTGAGGACTGGCTTGTAGAAAGCCCCGAGGTAGCCGAAGCGCGCCGGGAACGTTTTGCAACATTAAAGACGCTCTTGACACTGGATCAGCTTGGCACCTCATGACGATGTCGCGTCGCAGCTGCAGCTCTGGCTTCACCGCTACCTTGAGGAAAACCCTCAATCGCTTCGCCGCCCGCGCGTGGGAAGATGTGTGATGTATCCTTCGAGCTTTGTGGCCATCTTGCACAGCTATGAGTTCACTGGGCCACTAAGAGAAAAGGGGTGCAGTCGGCCACCGAAACACGCCGACATGCCGTTAGGCGGCTTTCTGAGTCCACTAGCAGCGATTTCAATGTTGTGGCCTTTGCTATGCCCAAATCGCGAAGCATCGCGTGGCATAAGGTCATGCAGATGCGCGCCGCGATGCCTGGATAGCGTGCCCACGGCCGCACAGGTCTTGCGCATGGCCACGTCAGGCGGCGCCGCGACCACTGCTTTCCGCGGCAAGATTGGACGGCTGGAGGAACGTCTTGGCGCCGACCTCGTGCTGATAGACTGGGACAAGCTGGCCCATCCCTACCTCGACCCCGACTACCCAGTGCTGGATGCCGTCATCCAGCGCGCCAAGACCGACGGTGTGGATATGGTGATGTGCGCGGGCGAGTTGATCTATGCGGACAGCGTCTTCAGCAAGATGGATCACAAGGCAGCTCTTGAACAGTTGCGCATGGATCTAACCCGCGCCCTGACCGAGGAAGAGGTCGAGCGCAAAGGCCTCGCCAAACAACTGCTTCCACACTTGCAGAAGTTCTACGACGGGTACTTCGACCCGGAAGCACTGCAGCCCTTCTACCGGCCCAGCTCGATGGTCTGAGCCTTGTCAGGGGCAATCATTAAGGCTACATTTCCCGGGTAAAGCGGGCAACGCCGGGAAAGATCTGTCAGGCTATCTGTCCACATTGGGCAGATGCGGGCGGTAGTTCCACCGCAAGCTTTCGCCTTTGACCACTGATGCGATGGGACCGCGGATCATGGCAAGATGATGAGGCAGTGCCTTGGGCAACGCCTCCTGTTTTTTGGCGTGAGGCCATCGGGACATGGCTCTCACCGCGCCTGCCATGTGCCACCAGAACTGGCGCTGGTCGATGAATGGACTATGAGTCTGCATGATTCGGGCAGAGAGCGCGCAATGCCCCTTGGGGCGCTGACTAAAGGACTTTAGAATGCGACTGATAGGCGTCGACGTTGGGGGAACCTTTACGGATATCGTGTTCCACGACACGGTCGGGGTGACACACATCCACAAGGTCCCTACCACACCAGACAATCCGGCGCGCGGCGTGTTGGGAGGGATCACCGCACTCTGCGACCGCTTTGGGATCGACAGGGGCACGGTCGACCATGTGTACCACGGGACCACCACGGCCACGAACGCGATCCTGGAACATGACGGGGCCGTCACAGGCATGATCACGAATGCAGGATATCGCGATATCCTGCATATTGGCCGACACCAGCGGCCACAGCACTTCTCGATCCAGCAGGAAATTCCCTGGCAGGACCGGCCGCTCATTAAACGCCGCTACCGCAAGACCGTGCCGCATCGGATCGTCCCCCCGACGGGTGAGGTGCTCACCCCTCTTGACGAGGCCGCCGTGCGGGTCGCCGCGCGGGAGCTACGTGAGGCGGGGGTAAACTCTATCGCGGTGTGCTTCTTGTTCTCGTTCCTCGATCCCAGCCACGAGACCTACGCGAAAGCGCTGGTGCTAGAGGAGCACCCGGAGGCATTCGTCACCACCTCCTCCGCAGTTTCCCCCCAGTTCCGAGAGTTCGAGCGGTTTACGACCTCGGCCATCAACGCCTTCGTGGGCCCGAAGGTCCGCGACTATGTCAGCCAACTTGAGGGCGAGATCGCGGCGGCGGGCATGAAAGCCGACCTTCATATAATAGCCTCGAACGGAGGAGCGGCCACGGCTGCGATGGTGTCGGAGCACCCCGTGGTAACCTTGCTGTCCGGCCCCGCCGCGGGGGTGCTGGGCGGCGCGTGGACGGGAGGTCTCTCCGGGCGCACTTCGTTGATCACCTTCGATGTGGGAGGGACCTCGGCCGACATCGGGATCGTGGTCGAGGGCCGGTTTGCCGAGGCGACTCCGCGCGACACCTGGATCGCGGGCTTCCCCCTGATGGTGCCGATGATCGACATTCACACGATCGGGGCAGGCGGTGGGTCCATCGCGCATCGGGACAAGGGGGGGGCCTTCAAGGTCGGGCCCCGGTCCGCAGGCGCGCGTCCCGGCCCCGCAGCCTATGGGCTTGGCGGGACCGAGCCCACGGTCACGGACGCCAACGTGGTATTGGGACGGCTGGATCCCGGCAACTTCCTGGGCGGCGAGATGGAGCTGGACGTGGCCGCTGCCGAGGCTGCGGTGGACGGCTTTGCCGATCGCATGGGCATGGACCGCCTCGCGGCCGCCGAGGGGATCGTGACCATCGTCAATGCCAACATGGCGGGCGCCATCCGATCGCGCACCGTGCAGAAAGGGCTCGACCCACGGGATTTTGCGCTGGTCGCCTTCGGGGGCGGCGGGCCACTACAGGCCGCCGATGTCGCCGCACAGCTCTCGGTCCCCGAGGTCATCGTGCCCGCTCATCCCGGCATCACGTCGGCCATGGGGCTGCTGACAACGGACCTACAGTACGATGCCATCCGTACGGCCTTTTTCGTCTCGGGAAAAGGCGATCACGCAGCGGTCGAGGCCCGGTTCAGAGACATGGAGACAGGATTGCTCGCGCAGTACCAGACCGACGGAGTCGTTGCGGACATGGTCAGCTTCAAGCGCACCGCAGACATACGCTATGTGGGTCAGGGATATGAGCTGCGCATTCCGGTCTCGGACGGCCCCTTCGATGCCACCGCCGAGGCAGCGCTGTTTCAGGATTTCGAAGCCCGCCACGCCACGGAATACGGACGTTCCTTCCCCGGCAGCCCGATGGAGATCGTGAACGTTCGCCTCACGGGTATCGGTGAGACGCAGAAGATCACTGCCCAGATGCCGCCGCAAAGCGGATCGTTGGGGGCAGCCATGGTTGCATCCCGCCCCTCAGTATTCCGCGTCGGCACAGACCTGCAAACCTTGAACACGGCCTTGTACCGCCGCGACGACCTACCATTGGATGAGGACATCCCAGGTCCCGCCATCATTCTGCAACAGGACAGCACCACCGTTGTGCGCCCGGACGATACCTTCCGGGCAGACAACGCGGGCAACATCCTCATCAAGATTGGAGGCCTGTCGTGACCGACCAGATTGACCCCGTCACCGCCAGTGTCATCCAGGGCGCACTCCGGAACATCGCGATTGAGATGGGCTACAAGCTAATGCGCATGTCCTATTCATCGATCATTCGAGAGTCCGAGGATTTTGGGACGGCACTAACCGACCAGGTGGGCAACCAGCTGGCCGAAAGTGTCCAGTCCACGCCGCTGCAATCAGGGCCGATCCCCGGCTACGTCCAGAACGTGATCGAGGTCTTCAAGGCTCGCGGTGACACCTTCCGCCCCGGTGATGTGATCATGCACAACGACCCTTACGGCGGGGCCTCCCACGGACCAGACATCGCGCTGATCATGCCGGTCTTCCACGGTGATGAGCTGGTCGGATTTGCCGGAACCACGGCGCACCATCTGGACGTCGGCGCGCTGAGCCCGGGGTCCTGTGGGATCGTCGACGCCATGGATGTCTATGCCGAGGGGCTGCAGTTCAAGGCTATAAAGGTTATCGATGCGGGCACCCGCAACGAGGCCGTGTGGCAGATCTTGCGCGACAATGTCCGCGCGCCCGCACTGGTGGTCGGCGACCTCGACGCGCAGGTCGCCGCCTGCCAGATCGGCGCTGAGCGCTTCGAAGACCTTATCGCCCGCTATGACGTGGCGACGATCAAGGCGGCTTCGGAGGCGCTGATGGATTATTCCGAACGGCTGATGCGGGACGCGATCCGCGCGGTGCCCGACGGGGTCTATGCCGCGTCCACCCATATTGATGGCTTTCTGGAGGATCCCGACCGGCGGCACCTGCCCATCTGTGTGACCATCACCATCGAGGGAGACCGCATGGTGGTGGACCTGACAGGCACGGCACCGCAGGTCGATGACCGCCCCATCAACATGCCGCTGGTCGGCACGGTGGATATCTCGATCTGGCTGACAGTGCGCTCAGTGCTGCTAGATAGCGATATCTATGGTGAGATCCCTCAGAACTCGGGTCTCACACGCCCCATCGAGATCATCGCTCCGCGTGGCTGCCTCGCAAACCCGATATTCCCCGCGCCCGTGATCGCGCGCTTCACGCCGGGCAATCAGTTGGCCGACACGGTGATGAAGGCACTGGCCCAGGCGGTACCCGAACAAGTCTCGGCCGGTATCGGCAACCTCAAGGTCATCGCCTTCTCAGGCCTGCGCGAGGAGACGCACTGGGTGCATATGGAGATCTTCGAGGGCTCTTATGGCGGACGCTTCGCCAAGGATGGGATGGACGCGGTGGACACGCTCTACGCCAACACCCGCAACAATCCGATCGAGGATATCGAGAGCCACCTGCCTATGCGCGTGACCCAGTATGAGCTGCGCGAGGATACCTGTGGTGCAGGCCGAACTCGGGGCGGCGTCGGCGCGATCCGGGCGTTTCAGTTCCTCGAGCCGGGCGGGTTTTCGGTGGAAGGAGAGGGCCACAAGTTCCCCCCGTGGGGGTTTCAAGGTGGGGCGGAGGGGCGTCCTGCGGAGTTGCACCTGATCCATCCCGACGGTTCCCAGGAAGCGCTGGTATCGAAGGTACCCTATCGTGCAACGGTGGCGGGCGACACGTTTCTGGCGATCGGCCCGTCCGCAGGCGGCTACGGATCAGCGTTCGAACGCGATCCCCAGGCGGTGCTGGACGACGTTCTTGACGGCATCGTATCCATGGGGAGTGCCGAGAGCCAGTACGGCGTCATAATCCGCGATGGCAAAGTGGACACAGACGCGACCAGGTTAAAACGGGGAGTATGAGATGGATCGCCAGTTCATCGTCGCCGCAGCCCAGATGGGGCCCATAGCCAAGGAAGAGCCACGCCGGTCCTGCGTCGCCCGCCTTATCGCCATGCTGCGCGAGGCCCACTCTCGGGGTGCCAAGTTAGTCGTGTTCCCAGAGCTCGCACTGACCACGTTCTTTCCGCGCTGGATGATCGAGGATCCGGAGGAGCTGGCCGCATGGTTCGAGACCGAGATCCCCGGCCCTGCCACCCAGCCCCTTTTCGCTGCGGCGGCGGATTTAGGGGTCGGTTTCTATCTCGGCTATGCCGAGAGAATAGAGGAAGACGGACAGGCGCGGCACTTCAACACCTCAATCCTTGTTGGCCCGGACGGGAAGATACTTGGCAAGTACCGTAAGGTGCATTTGCCCGGCCACGACGCAGCGCAACCCGGGCGGGCCTTTCAGCACCTTGAGAAGCGCTATTTCGAGCCTGGCAATCTTGGCTTTCCGGTATTTGAGGGCTTTGGTGGGCGCATAGGAATGATGATCTGCAACGACAGGCGCTGGCCGGAGGCGTACCGCGTGATGGGCCTTCAGGGGGTGGACCTAATCGCGTTGGGCTACAACACACCCATCGAACATACCGGTCACGGCGACATTGATGGGCTGACCCAGTTCCACAACCACCTCTCGATGCAGGCAGGCGCCTACCAAAACGCCACATGGATCGTCGGCACTGCAAAGTGCGGTAGGGAAGAAGGATCGATGATGGTCGGCCAGTCAGCAATCATTGCCCCGTCAGGCGAGATCATCGCGATGGCCGCAACTCTGGAAGACGAGGTTATCACCGCCCGTGTCGACCTGGATATGGGCACGCGGTATCGGGAGACGATTTTTGACTTCGCGCGGCACCGAGAACCCGGTAGCTACAATCTTATCGTAAATCGAAAAGGAGCTGGAGACCCTATTTGAGCGGTTCTGGAAGCTTTTGGCCTGCAACAGCGAACGACAGTTTCGACCTTATCAAGAGAAGTTCACTGGTACGCGCTCTATAGTTTTTGCGCATTGTCTGCTTTCGGCCGATTGTGCTACCAAATTGAGCTTAAGTGGCGCTGTAACTATTGTGTCAATTCTTCTGAGGCAAGCGCAGCCAGGCGATGATGGGTCCGAGACAGGGGGCGCAGGACATGTTGTTCGACGAGTTCTCGATCGAAGATTAGGTGCCTGCGGATCATCTCTTGAGAGCCATGGATCAGTTTGTCGATCTTGCCAGCATGCGCCGTTCTACATTACAACGGGCAGGCCTACAGTCGATCCCGAGTTAATGATCCAGATTCTCCTTGTCATATGAAGCCCGGAGACAAAATGGGCCACGGCAGATAATCTACACCGACATTCCCCATTTGGCCGGTCTCGCGAAAGGTCACGGCTGGCTGACCCGGTCTTCCAAGTATTTTCTGCCGTGGTTGATCGTGGATGGTCAGCGCAGAGCGCGAAGAGCAGCCAAGTAGGCTGTGCGGGACTGTTCGAGCACCGTTTTGCCGTCTTCTGAACGCACATGCCCGGACGCTTGGAATGCACCCTGCGCTATTGGACGGGGCGCCAATCATGCCGATACCGCGACAATGGGCGGCCCAAGCAGCGCGTCTATAAGACCAAGGATACAAGCGAAGGCCTCCTTAGACGGAGCGCCGGCAGCCATGTGGAAGATGGCGTAGCGACCATGACGTACCAGCCGAGTACCGGTCTTGACCAATCGCTTGCGTAGCGACGCGAGCGACCATGTCCCAATCTTTTTGGGGATGGCCGGCGTCCGCAGGAAATTGGCCAGGTTGTAGGCCAGGGCGTAGAGCTGGAGCCGAACGGCATTGGCCAGGAAGCGCATGCAGGAGAGCCGTGTCTACCTCAGCGCGTACTGTGAGCGTCCGAGCCTAGCTCTGCTGAGCATATCGCCAAGGCAACAACTCGTCGATCTGATTGATCTTGTGATCGGCGATGCGGCTGAGG
>NZGY01000001.1 GCA_002689605.1 Filomicrobium sp. | reverse complement strand
GCATCGTCAGTCATTTGCTGGGGTCCATGCAGAAAAAAAGGGCCATAAACCTGTGTCAGCAATGAAGAAAGGTCAATATTGTTGACCAATTCTCTCAAAACGTGGCTCAGAAAAGTCGGATCACGCTGCATCTCGGCAAGCAGCGGACAAGAGCGTGGCTTAAGGTTGTTGTATCGGCACGTTTGACGGCCTGGCTGGTATCGTGACTCTGGGTGATTGTGCTATCAAAGTGCTGCTGCCGGGCCTTGATGCGAAGAAGACGCCGGTAGATGACGTCATGACATGTAACCCAGTGACGGTTAAGCCGGGCGATCCTCTGGACGGTTGCATGGCGATGATGGTAGAGCGCGGCTACCGGCAGCTGCCAGTGGTTGATGTTGGCAAGG
This sequence comes from Filomicrobium sp., assembly GCA_002689605.1. GTDB lineage: Bacteria > Pseudomonadota > Alphaproteobacteria > Rhizobiales > Hyphomicrobiaceae > Tectiglobus. Next base: position 10,714 of record NZGY01000001.1, on the reverse strand, counting down.
TCGTTGGTATTATCTCGATAGGGGAAGTCGTCAAGAACACGATCCGGGATCTTGAGCTCAATGTGAATGACCTGATGGGTCATATCATGGCGGATGGCCCTGGCGGCTGATAGGTATGCCGCCGGCGCACATCTCGAATCCCTTGTTCTGCGGCTGCCAGGATTGTTCCAGTCCTAGGCCGTGACTGCCGCTTCTCTGGAGTAAGGTGCCATTTCCTCGTCTACTAACCCATAGGCGGACAACAGGTGGTGGCCGTGCGTTGCGCAGGCAAAGCCGCGATAGCCAGCAGGATGTCTGGTGTAATCAACGACATCATCGTGAGCGCCTCCGCAAGTCGGGCTAATTCTCAATGCTCCCCAGGACTTTAACCTTCCCGTCTGCATCGATTTGGGCAACGACAATTTCGCCCGAGCTCGTATAGGATCCAGTTAGAGCTGAGATGTTGACCTGATGTGTCGACAACACGAGCGGACCCTTTGGTCGGCTGGTCATGAGCCACTTTCGAAGAGCCTTGGTTTGTGTTTCGCGTTGTTCGAATTTCTGGAAAAACGAGTTCAGCGATGGCAACTCTTTGACTTGACCCAGTGCGAGTAGCTCTGCCGTTTCGCGACATCGGCACCATTGGCTGCTCAATACATTTGCTTTCGTGATGCCATTGCTGCGAAACCGAGCACCGATCTCACGGGCCCTCTTGCGACCAGTGTCAGAGAGATTGCGCTGGGTTGAGCAATCCCCAACTTTGAATTTGTCGGGATCTCCCGTGCCAGGCGCAAGTGCATGGCGCATGATGGCAAATGCGGTTCCCTGGCGAAGTGCATCCCAAAGCTTCGCACTGTCATTGGCGTGCGCTGCTCCGGCGCCTAGCAGGATGGCCAGGCACTTCATCCACAAGGCTGTAACGACAACGGTTTTCATTTGGAAATTACCCGTTTTCTGATCCACTTCGGATCGATACGTGGTTGCCCAGGCCATGGATTGCGACCGTGATCTGAGCTATCAGCTGCGATACAGAGCGACGATGCAGAAGATACGTCTATGCCTGCAATTCGGCCAACAGTTCGGCGAGAAGTTCCGAGCCGCTGGCCCAGCCTTTGTCCATACCTGCAATGGCATCTGAAAAGCAGCTGATTTCGGCGTCGCTGGCTTGGTGAGGAACCCAAGTCAGGCGTAGTTCGGTTTTACCACTCTCTTCTTTGAACGTCACTGTGGTGAGAAGTATACGCGGCCAGTTCGGCATCATTGGGTTGGCCGTGATGTTCCAATCCGCATCACACACGGCATGTAGCCAGACCAAGCGTTCCGGTTGGATGACTTCCGTTTATTCCACGCGCTGGAAATGAGATTTGTCACCCCATTTCATTTCGTTGAGCCAGAGGCCGCCGGGCTGAACATCCAGCTTATGGACGATTGTTTCTACATTCGGTCCGTACCAACGCGCGAGGTGTTTGGCTTCAGTCCAAGTGCGCCAGACAAGGGCTCGCGGGGCATCGAATGTGCGTTCCAAGACATAGGTTGGGAGATCAGTCATGATCTTTGGTCCTTTGCTCAGCGGCTTTGAGTTCCATAAGTAGATCGTCCAGTTGCTCGAAACTGCCGGCCCAGAACTGCTTGAACTCCTCCAGCCACTTGACGGCAGCGGCCATAGGTTCGGCACGCAGCTTGGCAGGACGTTTTTGCTTTTCTATGGACCGTTCAATGAGACCGGCATGCTCCAACACTTTGAGATGTTTGGAGATGGCCGGCTGGCTCATCTGAAACGGTGCAGCGACTTCGTTGACTGTCGCCGTCCCGGTAGTCAGTTTGGTCAGAATGGCTCGGCGTGTTGGGTCCGCCAGGGCGGCAAACACGGCATCCAGGTTGGGTTCAGTAGCGTGTGATGATCCAATATTCATAACCAATAAGTTATATAAAAAAAGTTTTTGTAAAGCGTGATTATTGGGTTCGGTTTCCACCGCGCAAACGATCGGAGCTGGTTGAGGTCGAGGTGACGGTAAGTTTCAGGACTGCCAGTAGTCGCCGGAGCGGTGGTTCTCACGCTCAATTTCTGCGATGCGTTTCGTTGTCTTTTTCCCGCTTCGGCGAACCACCATGCTGAGGAGGGATTCGAAAAAGACGATCAGCGGTACGGCTGATGCAAAAAAGTGTGGGCTGTCGGTGGGTACCACAAACGTGTGGGACGCGTGCGGTACGATGGGTGCGGTATAACTATCGGTGATAGCAATCACCGGAATTCCTGCTGCATGGGCCCGCTCTGCGGCTTCAATTGCCGTCGAAGCGTAGGGTTTGAGTGCCAGCACGATCATAATGTCTTTCGGGCCGAGCCCGTTGAGTGCTGTCGAGAGTGTTTCGTGATTGCGCAAGAGTGTGCGCCAGTTTGGAAACGCCATTTGGGCCATGTAGCCGAGATAATCGATCAATGAGGCTGAGCTGAGTGCACCGACCAGGGCGACATTGCGGGCCTTCGCGAGTTGCTCAGCAGTTACGTCCAACTCAGCGAGCTCTAACCCTTGCAGCAGATGATCGATATTTGCCTTGCTAGCCGATGCGTGACGCGAGAGCAAAGCTCCTGGGGTCGTGCCAGTGTGGTCTTGAAGGGCAGATGCCTTCTCAGAGAACGATGTGACAGCCTGCTCGACGTCTTGCCGGCAGAGTTCCCTCAGTTCTTCATAACCATTGAAGCCCAGTGATTGGGCCAGACGCGTAAATGTCGGTGGATTGATGCCACTGATTTCCGCGACTTGGCGCAATGAGCGCATGGCGACGTTGTTCGGATTTTTCAGAATGTAGTCCGCGGCGTGACGTAGTGCGGGCGTTAAACTCTCAATATGCGGCACGACTGTTTGTCGAAGATCTGGTGTGGTTTTCCGGCTTCTGCGCATAGAGGTCCTGTGAATTATGATATGTTCGTTACTAATATTGACTAATAAGAAACATATGTTTCATAACTGCGCAATCTGAAATCTCATTCTGTTTAGTGGCGACACGCAAATATGTATCGTGCTGGCCATCAACTGTTGATCGGGGAGCCCCATGGCCGAACAAGCGTTGCCCAATCATGCATCTGTTGTTGTTATTGGCGGTGGCGTCATGGGGTGCTCTACCCTCTACCATCTCGCCAAGAGCGGCGTGACTGACGCTATCCTGCTGGAGAGAAACCAGCTGACGTCTGGTACAACCTGGCACTCCGCCGCCCAGGTGCGTGCACTTCGCTCGACCCGCAACTTAACGGATCTGATCCGCTATTCTATCTCGCTCTATTCGGAGCTTGAGAGTGAGACCGGTCAGGTAACGGGCTGGATCAACAAAGGTTCGTTGTCGATTGCGACAAACGAAGACCGGATGATCCACATCAAACGCCAGGAAGCTTTAGCGAAGCTGTTCGGTGTTGAGGCTCAGTCTGTTTCCGCCGGTGAGGCGAAGGAACTATGGCCGCTGATGAATGCAGATGACGTTATCGGCGCTGTCTGGTCGCATGGTGATGGGCGGGTCAGCCCGAGCGATCTCTGTGCGGCGCTCACGAAGGGCGCCCGCTCTCGTGGTGCCAAGATCTTTGAAGAGACTGGTGTTACGGGCATCCTGACCGATTGCGGTAGAGTTGTCGGGCTTGAGACCAGTCGTGGAACAATCAAGTGCGATGCGGTTGCACTTTGTACAGGACTATGGAGTCGTGAAGCAGCTGGTTTTGCAGGCGCCGATGTTCCGGTTTGGCCGTGTGAACATTTCTATCTGCTAACCAAACCGGTTGAGGGCATCACCGGCAAGATGCCAACGCTGTCGGACCATGACAGTCACCTTTATATCCGAGACGATTCCGGTGGTTTGCTGGTTGGCTGTTTCGAACCTATCGGCAAGCCGATTTCTCCTGATACCATCGGTCATGACTTTGCGTTTCAGTTGCTGCCGGAAGATTGGGATCACTTCGAGCCAATGATGATGGATGCCTTGCATCGTCTACCGGTGCTGGAAACAGCCGAAGTGAAGATGCTGTTGAATGGTCCTGAGAGTTTTACTCCGGATGGCTCATTTCTGTTGGGTGAGACAGCTGAAACACGCGGTCTATTTCTCGGTTGCGGAATGAACTCTGTTGGCGTTGCAACAGGCGGTGGCGCCGGTATGGCATTGGCCCATGCCATTGTTCATGGTGCGCCTCCGAACGACCTCCATGAAGCTGATCCGAAGCGGTTCGCCTCATCATTCAATTCCGCTGAAGCGTTGACCGCGCGTGTGCCCGAGGTGCTTGGGAAGCACTACGAGATTACCTATCCATCGCGGCAGTGGGATGCGGCTAGAGGCTTGCGACCGACGCCATTGCATACGAGATGGATGGATGCCCAGGCGCACTTCGGCCAGTTCCATGATTGGGAACGCCCGCTCTTTTTCGGTAAGACTTCTGAACCCAATCTGACATTCGGGAAGCCGGATTGGTTTGATCATGTGGGCCGGGAAGTGCAGCAGGCCTACGCCAAAGCCGCTATTTTTGATCAATCAACGTTCGGTAAAATCGACGTTCGTGGTGCTGATGCAGCGGCATTTCTCAATCGTGTTTGCGCCAACGAGATGGACAGGCCGGCTGGCCGGGCCGTCTATACCGCCATGCTGAATGAACGCGGTGGTATTGAGAGTGACCTAACCGGAATTCGTTTGGGAGAAGACCACTATCGCCTGTACGTCGGGACGACTGCGGTTCGGCGTGATCTTGCTTGGTTGAGGCGACATTCTGAAGACTTCGACGTGAGCCTGGATGACGTCACCAGTGATTTTGCAGTAATCGGCCTTATGGGGCCTGATGCCGCCTCAATTGCTGAGGCTGTCGGTGCAGGAGCTCTCAATCAACTTGGGTATTTCCGCGTTGGCGAGGCGACGGTTTCTGGCTGTGCTGTCACTGGTGTCCGGTTGTCGTACGTTGGCGAAGCTGGTTGGGAGATAACCTGCAAGGCAAATGAGGCGACCCAGGTCTATGATGCACTCTATGGTCAAGGTGCGCGTCCGGCGGGTGTTCTGGCGCAATCCTCGATGCGTGTCGAGAAGCGCTTCCTGGCCTATGGTCATGACCTTGATACAGACGTTAGCCCGCTTGATGTCGGTCTCGACTTTGCCGTTGCGTGGGACACTGATTTCATCGGACGAGCAGCACTACAGGCTCTCAAAGACCAAGGCCGGGAGAACCGCGTGTACTCCATCATTTTGGAAGACGCTGCTGCTGTACCCTTGGGGAATGAACCGGTTTACCTAGGTGACAGGATTGTGGGTAAGACGACATCGGCGGCATTCGGATATCGAGTTGGCCGTCCCGTCGCTATTGCGGATGTGTACGACGCTGAGGCACGGCAATCCGATGTGGTCGTTGAAATCGATGTTGCCGGTGAGCGCTTCGCGGGGAAGATCGTTACCGGGGCTGCATTCGACGCCAAAGGCGATCGCATGCGAACTTCGGTTGGTCGCTAGGTTGGCTTCGCCAAATTTGACCTGAGCCGCCAAATCTCTCTCGTTTTGGTCGCATGCGCATTACAGTTTATGCCGTGACCCCGGTATTGGTTTCTGCCAGAGAATGTGCCGGTCGGTCTGACGGGGAGAACAAGGGTATGAACGTTGGCTTTATTGGTCTTGGCAACGTAGGCGCGAAGCTTGCTGGAAGTGTTCTGCGAAATGGTTTCAGCCTGAGTGTGCATGACATCAACAAGGATGCTGCACAGGCGTTGCTTGATGGTGGTGCCGGATGGGCCGCAACCTCTGCTGAACTCGCTGAAAATGAGATGTGACGATTACCTGCCTGCCTAGTCCGGCGATCTGCGCTCAAGTTGTTGAAGGCGAAAATGGAGTGCTGCAAGGACTGGCCGCGGGCAAGATCTGGGCGGAGATGTCGACGACAGACGAAGCCGAAGTCAAGCGGCTTGGTGCTTTAGTAACAGCAAAAGGCGCTGACCCGGTCGATTGTCCTGTGTCTGGTGGATGCCACCGAGCAGCAACCGGAAACATTTCCATCTTCGCCGGTTGTGAGCGTGATGTTTTCGAGCACATGTTGCCGTTGTTGTCGACCATGGGATGCCGCATTCTGCACACCGGGCCACTTGGCTCCGCGTCTGTGTTGAAAGTGATCACAAATTATTTGGCGACGGCTAATCTTATCACATGCAGTGAAGCTTTGGTCACGGCGAAGGCGGCAGGCATGGACCTAGCCACAGCTTACGAGGCTATTCGTATTTCTTCCGGAACCTCGTTCGTGCACGAAACTGAGAGTCAGGTCATTTTGAACGGTTGGCGTGATATCAACTTCACTATGGATCTTGTTTCGAAAGACATTGGATTGTTCCAAGAGATCGCAGACAGGGCCGGTGTTCCGCTGGAAATCAACCCTGGGATGGTCGAGATTTTCAAAGACGGCGAGCAGCGCTACGGATCGCGCGAGTTCTCGCCTAACATCATCCGACGTCTGGAAGATGCAACAGGTCTCGATATCCGCGCGCCTCGCTTCCCTGCGGAGATCGTGGATGATGAGCCCGAGGTGGCAGGTGCAGAAGTGAAGGTCAATCGAGGGTAAGCGATGACGGATATGACACTGAACCTGGGTCGCTTCTATATCAATGGGCGCTGGGTCGAGCCCAACTCAGACAAACTGTTTCCGGTTATCAATCCAACGACCGAAGAGCATTTTGGAATGATCTATCTCGCTAACGCCGCCGATGTCGAGGTGGCGGTTGCGGCTGCTAAGGCGGCATTTGAAGCTTGCCTGGAGGAGAGTAAGGCCGTTCGACTGGCTCGCCTCGAACGGTTGATCGAAGTCTCGCAGCAGCGGCTTGAGGATATGGCGCAAGCCATGGTGTTGGAGATGGGAGCTCCGATCTCGTTTGCGCGGGACATGCAAGCGGATGCCGCTATTGGTCATCTGCAAGGCTTTATCGATGCGCTCAAACAGCAGAACGAGCGAGAGGAGTTGCCCAATGGTGATGTGCTCGTCCGTGAACCGATTGGTGTGTGTGGTCTTGTCACGCCTTGGAACTGGCCGATCAATCAGATTGCTCTCAAGTCATTCCTGCGCTCGCGGTTGGTGCAACCTGCATCTTGAAGCCATCCGAGCATACGCCATTATCTGCTGACATCTATGCAGAGATTATCGATGAGGCAGGCTTTCCGCCGGGCAGCTTCAATCTCATTCATGGGGATGGGCCGTCTGTCGGCTCGGCACTGTCGCGTCATCCGGACATTCATATGATGTCGTTCACTGGATCGACACGTGCAGGCACGGCGGTGACAAAAGATGCCGCTGACACCGTGAAGCGGGTGACGTTGGAGCTTGGTGGGAAATCTCCCAACCTCGTGTTCGCGGATTGCGATCTTGAGCAGGCTATTGTTCAGGGAGTGGCTGAGTGTTTTCTCAACACGGGGCAATCGTGCGACGCGCTGACTCGCATGTTGGTTGAGAGGTCAATTTACGATCAGGCTGTACAACTCGCGACCACGGTCGTTCGGGAGACCCGCATCGCTGACCCGAATGAAGAGGGTGATCACCTGGGGCCGCTGTTCGACAAGATTCAGTTCGATCGTGTGCAGGCGCTCATCAATGCCTGGATTGATGAGGGAGCAGAGCTTCTCGTTGGTGGACCAGGCAAGCCGGATGGGTTCGAAAAGGGCTGGTTTGTGAAGCCCACACTGTTCGCGAATGTAAAGCCTGAAATGCGAATTGTGCGCGAAGAGATCTTCGGACCTGTTCCGGTGATGATGCCATTCGATACGGAGGATGAAGCAATCACCATGGCCAATGATACCCCTTATGGGCTTGCCGGTTTTGTGCAAACGGGATCTCGTGAAAGAGCGGAGCGTGTTGCAGCAAAACTGCGCGTCGGTGCGGTTCACATTAACGGTGGTGCTTATAACTACGGCTCACCGTTTGGTGGATATAAGCAATCCGGTAATGGTCGCGAGGGCGGGCCTGAGGGTCTTGCTGATTATCAGGAGATCAAGACGATCCACTGGGGCTGATATGTGTCGAGGACCCTTATGTTGGGACGGGGGCAGTGGCATCAAGCAGGCCCTCGGTTTTCAATTCTTCCCATAAATCTGATGGGATCTTGGTAGTCATTGCCTCGACGTTTGCGGTCACTTCTCCGGGCGTGACTGCGCCCAGTACAAGTGATGCCACCTGACTGTGCCCGAGGCCGAACTGCATTGCGGCCGTAGCCAACGGGACACCATGGCTGCTACAGACTTGTTCAATGCGGCGGACTTTGTCTAGGATATCGGGCGGCGCCGGCAAGTAATTGTAACGCGCGCCGTCTATCGGACCAGTTGCCAGGATGCCGGAATTGAATACGCCGCCAAGCATGATGCCGACGTTCTTTTCTGTGGCGAGTGGAAGGACTTCGGCCAGGGCAGGTTGCTCTAGCAGTGAGTAGCGCCCCGCCATGAGAAAACAGTCGAAATCTCCATCCCGCAGAAACTTTGCAGCGTAAGTTGGATCGTTAGTGCCAAAGCCGATGGCTTTGATCACACCGCTCTTACGTAGCTCATCCAGAGCCCGGTACCCGCCATCCATCGCCTCCTTGTAGCGCTTAGGCCCTTCCTCTGGGCCATGGGCCCACGGGTCAGCGTCATGAATGAGCAGGATGTCCAGCTTAGGCAGGCCAAGTCTGAGCAATGAGTGCTCAGGGGACGTCATGACGGCTTCGTAGCTATAGTCATGGATGACATCGAACGAGAGTCCGCCCACGAAGCGTGAAGTTTTGGTTCGGCCATTTGGCGCCGGTTTGAGAAGTCGACCGATTTTGCTTGAGAGCACGAGATCGTTCGGTGGGTTGCGTCGCAGTGCGGTCCCAACCCGATGTTCGGCGCTGCCTTGGCCGTAAAGCGGGGCGCTATCAAAAAGCGTTACACCCAGTTCGGCAGCCCGTTCAACAGACGCAATCGCGGTCGCGTCATCCAGAACTTCATAGATATCGCCGATGGGGGCAGAGCCATACCCGAGTGCGGTGACCTCAAGGCCAGTTCGGCCGAGTGCGCGTTTGGGGATCGTTGGGTGGGCTGGCATTACTTATCTCTTTGCTGCTTGGTGCGAAGTAGCCGTTTCAGTTGGTCTGGGTAGCTGGTGTCAATCCGTAACGACTGAACCCATCAGAGTCGAGGTTAGAAGCATGACGGTAACAGTTCGCGCATTGGCTGAGACAGACCGGGAAGCCTGGGAACCCTTGTTCCGCGGCTATCTCGAATTTTATAAGTCCAGCCTGACTAATGAAATGATTGATCTCACCTTTCAGCGGTTGATGGGAGATGATCCGCAGTTCCATATCGGGCTTGTTGCTGTTGATGCTGACGATGTGCCGCTTGGCCTGGCTCACGTCTTGTTTCATCGCTCAACATGGTCGCCATCGCACTACTGTTATCTTGAGGATTTGTTTGTAGCGCCGGACCGGCGGCTGAAAGGTGTCGGGCGAAAGTTGATTGAGGCGGTCTATGTCGAAGCTGACAAGCGTGAGTGCACCCGGACTTATTGGGCCACCCAGGAGTTCAACTATCGCGGACGGGCACTGTATGATCAAGTGGCAAACAAAAGTCCCTTCATTCAGTATCGTCGCTGAGGTCTGTCGGTTTATCGTTCGTTTATCATCCAGCGGATCGCAAATATCTGAGGTCTCTGTCACGCTCTGATTTGGTCGGTCGCGGGTTGCCGTCTCGGGATAGATGTCACGAGCAGTGATGCGCGCTTCACATTTTTCAGGGGATGACAGATGGATTTCGGAACCTTCCTGTTGTTGCAGTCACCAAACGCGCAAAGCCACGCGGCGGTGTTTCAGCGTGGCGTAGATATCGCGAAGACAGCTGACCGGCTGGGTTTTGACAGCATCTGGTGTGCCGAGCACCACTTCTCGACATACGGCTATCTTTCACGCCCTTTGATGTATGCGATGCATTTGGCCAGTCAGACAGAGCGTATACGTGTTGGTTCAGCTGTCGTGGTTCTACCTCTGCATCATCCTTTGGTCGTGGCAGAAGAAATTGCCACTGCGGATATCCTGAGTGGCGGGCGGCTGGACGTCGGCCTGGGGCGGGGATACCAGCCCTATGAATTTGAGCGTCTCGGGCACGATCTTTCCGAAAGCCGTGAGCGCTTTGAGGAATCTGTCGATATTCTCTTGAAGTCGTTTGAGGGCAAGCCGTTTGCCTATGATGGCAAGCACTACAAGTTTAATGAGACCTCTGTGTTTCCAACGCCGCTGCAAGATCCGCATCCGCCGATCTGGGTGGTTGGACAGTCGGAAGATTCGATTATCGCGACGGCTAAGCGCGGATTTAATCTCGTTTCTGGCGGCTTTGGTGTCCCGATCGAGCGGCTGCGCGAGTTCCGCAAGAGCTTCGACAAGATCGTTGCTCAAGGCAATGCCTCAGCTCAGACACGGATTAGTACGCAACGGCCCGTCTATGTCACCACCAATGAGGCGGAGTTGCCGGAGATTGTCGAACAGGCGCGTTGGAATATGCGAGTGACCCTCAGCCTCCGGCAAGGTCTTGAGCGGGTTGACAAGGGGCGTGCTGTCGCCGTGCCCTTTGATACGGAACCCTCTACCGAAGAACTGCTTGAGCGCTACTTCGTGATGGGCACGTCTGAGCAGTGCATCGCCAAGCTTGAGCGACTGCGAGAGGCGATGGGTATCAACCACTTCAACGCAAGTTTCTGGTTCGGAGACCTGAAGCACGAACAGGTACTGAATTCGATGGAGCTGTT
>NZGY01000163.1 GCA_002689605.1 Filomicrobium sp. | reverse complement strand
AATCTCCATTCGTTCCTCCACCGTCAACATCGCCCCCTCCCGATTGAGGGGGACACCATGAACGGTAGGTCAGATTCGATCTGCCACCTGGATCAGTTTCCCACTGCCGGTGACAACACGGCTGGGCGCGTGCAAACCTTCAAAGATATCTATGGTCACGAACGCCCGGTGAAGTTGGGTATGGAAGGGCGAACGGCAAAGATTGCTGCTCCCAAGAAAGAAGATCTGGGAGAGGCTCGAAGGCAAGTTCTAGCTCGCGCAGGTGGTCGCTCTGGTCGATTGAACAGCGATCAACGTTCCGCTCTTGGCGCAACTAATGGTCTGAGGCGCACGCGCAAAGCACAAAGTCGGCCAGCACCGCGGGAGCGGCGTACAGCAAGCCGTCGATGGCGTCGTCAGGTTTATGGTGTTGGCGGCGACAGCTAGAGCGTGTTCAAGTCATCGCCTTGCTTCGTCGGACCAACTTTCGCTTCTACGGAAGCTGCCGATCATCTAAGTCATCGGAAAGCTATAGCTCCGGTTGCAGAATTCGCAGGTAACGACTACTTCGCCGTTCTCGTCGCGAAGATCTTCCATATCCTCACGCCGAAAGGACTGAAGCATGTTTTGCACACGCTCTTGCGAACATCGGCAGAAGACATTGAGCTCTCTCTCTTGTGCAGCCCGAACACCTTCCTCATGGAAAAGCCGATAGAGTAGTCTTTTCGGCGCTAGAGTTGGATCAACCATTTCGTGATCCTCGACAGTCTGGGCCAGCATTTCCACACGACGCCAGTCATCGTCTTCCTCACCCAACAGGTAGTCATCTTCGTCGTCTTTGTGCTCTTTCCCACCAACTGGCGACACATGCTGCAATAGTAGTCCACCGGCGCGCCAGCGCTCTCTTTTTGAACCGTCTTCGCGATCCTGAAATCTAGCAACCGAAAGCTTTGTAAATGTGGGAAGCTGCTCAGACTGTCGAAAGTAAGTATGGGCCGCTGTCGACAATCCATGGCCTTCCATACCGACAATGCCCTGATAACGATCCATCCCACCGCCAGGGTCAATCGTGATTGCGAGATAGCCCTTACCGATCAGCTCCCCGGCATTCACCACCATGCTGTCGCCGAGTTTTGCCACGGCATCTGCGTCGAAACTCGCATGAGCGCGCAGCTCTCCGGGTGTTGAGAAATTGACCACCAAAAAACCGAGCGGACCATCGGTCTTGGTTTGCAAAACCAGATCGCCGTCGAATTTTAATGTCGTGCCGAGCATGGCAGTCAAAGCAATTGCTTGACCCAGGACGATGCTTACAGGTGTCGGATAATTGTGACGCGAAAGAATATCATCAACAACGCTGCCCAGGCGCACCAGTCGCCCAAGAGCCCGCGATTGTACAGTTGAGAATGGTACGATGCAGTTGTCGCGGTCCAGGTGATCACCGTTGCCGTGAACCGCCGCACTCATGCGATGCCTCCGAGGCACCAACTCAAAATCGCTTTCTGAGCATGCAGTCGGTTCTCTGCCTCATCAAACACAACAGACTGAGGGCCGTCGATCACCTCTGCGCTCACTTCGTGCCCACGATAAGCAGGTAGGCAGTGCATGAACACTGCTCCATCACTGGCAGCGCTCATCAAGCTCTGTTCCACGGCGTAAGGGCCAAGCACCTGCTTGCGATAACCCTCATCTGTATCACCCATGGACACCCAGGTGTCCGTCACCACGCACTTGGCATCACGCACCGCAGTTTGAGGATCATCCGTGATTTCCACTCGCGCATTAGCGTTTTTAAGCCAATCAATAGCTTCCTTGTCTGGCCGCATTTGACCGGGACAGGCAATGCTGAGCTCAAAATCAAATGCCGAAGCAGCGTGTATCCACGACACAGCCACGTTGTTCCCATCCCCAACCCAGGCAACCTTTTGCCCTCGGATCGGACCGTGAGACTCTTCAAACGTCATAATGTCCGCAATGATTTGGCAGGGGTGGCTCTTGTCCGTTAAACCATTGATAACGGGCACGGTAGAGTTCTCCGCCAGCTCAACTAACGTCGTATGAGAATTGGCGCGCAACATCACAGCATCGGCATAGCGCGACAGCACTTTTGCGGTATCTGATACGCTCTCTCCGCGGCCTAGTTGAAGGTCGCTGTGGTTAAGAACAATCGTCTGACCACCGAGTTGACGCATCGCCACGTCATATGAAACGCGGGTCCGCGTCGAAGGCTTCTCGAAGATCATTACCAAGACAGAGAGATCAATCCCTTCAGGTGAAAGGCGCGCGGGCACTTTCTTGCCGGCGCGCTTCATCTCATGTGCCGCATCCACGATGTTGCGAAGCACAGCGGGTGATAACGAATTAATATCCAGGAAATGGCGAAGCGCCATTGCCAAACCTCGTTCTAGGAGTTGCTCTGAATACCAAGTGCCGTCGTTTGACTCCTGGTCGTGATCATCTCGTCCGTACTATTTCTGACGGACTTTCTCAAAGGCCTTGCCGATCCGGCTCACGGCATCTGACAACTCATCATTTGATACGTTGAGCGGCGGGATCAGGCGAATAACGTTATCACCAGCTGGAACCGTCAGCAGTTGCTCTTCAAAACAAGCATTTACAACATCGCCAACCGCTGGCTTAAGCTTGAGGCCGGTTAGTAGACCTAGGCCTCGCACTTCTTCCACCATGTCTGGATACTTATCTTCCAGTTCGGCCAGCGCCTGGCGCAAGCGTGATGCCTTTTGCTGGACATCTTCCAGGAAACCGTCTTTGAGCACTGCCGCAAGAACTGCGCATCCAACCGCGACGCCTAGCGGATTGCCGCCAAACGTGGACCCATGCGTACCTGGAACCATACCTTTAGCGGCTTCATTTGTGGCCATGACGGTGCCCAGTGGAAAGCCACCACCGATGCCTTTTGCGATCGCCATCACGTCGGGTTTGATGTCTGCCCATTCGTAGGCGAATAGCTTCCCGCTTCGGCCAATTCCCGTCTGCACTTCGTCGATGACAAGCAAGAGGCCATGCTTATCACAGAGCGCTCGCAATCCTTGCAGACATTCTTTCGGGATGGCCTTGATCCCGCCTTCGCCCATGACGGGTTCGATCATAATGGCTGCAGTTTCGTCAGTTATCGCCTTCTCAACTGCGTCGTGATCTGCAAACGGCAAGCGGTCGAAACCCGGTGCTTCTGGTCCAAATCCTTCCAAGTGTTTGGGATTTCCTGCCGCTGCGATCGTCGCCAGTGTCCGGCCGTGGAAGGAACCCTCGAACGTAATAATTCGGTTGCGCTCCGGCTGGCCATTGGCAAAGTGATAGCGGCGCGCCAACTTGATCGCGCCCTCGCAAGCTTCAGCACCGGAATTACAGAAGAATACCGCTTCTGCGAATGAAGCTTCGCACAGCATCTCGGCAAGCCGCTCCTGACCTTCGATCCGATAGAGGTTCGAAGTGTGCCAGACCTTGGCTGCCTGCTCTGTCAAAGCGGAAATTAAATCCGGGTGGGCATGGCCCAGCGTGTTGACAGCGATGCCACTGCCAAAATCAAGATATCGTTCGCCCTGATTTGAAATCAGCCACGATCCTTCACCACGCTCAAATACAATATTGAAGCGTCCGTATGTGCCCATCACAGCAGGGTTAGGCCCCTCGCTCAATGCCCCCGCGCCTGATGCCATAGTGATGCTCCAATGTCGACAAACCAAAAAAGCCGCCTCATACAAGGCGGCGGAATGAACATGGTATGATTACGTGTTAGGTGTGTCAATGCGAAGACACTTGCATCAGCATACGCAACGCTGGCTAAAGCCCGATCGTTTCAGATGGAAGCGCTTGGCGCATCCAACTGAAACGTGAATCGGTCTCTAAACTTATTGAGTAGAACAAGGTTCACGTTCTGGCCAACAAAATGAGCGAGTCGAACGGTGTGTCTAACCGGAACGATCTTGCTCTGGAATTTCATCTCGACGCAGAGATTGACCGAAATTTCAATGCCAAAGTTTTGCTGCAAAGAGAACATACACAGAATTCGAATCGAGTTGTGTCCAAATCGCAACGGCGAAAGTCAATGGCTGATAAGTTTGAAATGCACGCTTGAGTGTCAAAAATTACTCTGCGTATGATCCTGGCCATATCTGCTGAGTGTAGAGTGCAGCGCCGCTGGTTTGAGTATCTAGTTTCCCAGCGAATTTTTGGGTCGGCGTTTGACCCTCCTTTGTATCCAGTAAGTAAGCGTTCCCAAGTTTAGCGTTAGTCAGCTGTTTCCGGCGCCACTCCCTGCTGTCAGGTCGAGTGTGTTCATCGCCGGACAACGGATTGTTGCGTGCAGGCTTAGCCGCGCGCGTACGTCTCTTTGTAAGGAGGACCTCCATGTCCTGGACCGACGACCGTGTCGAAACGTTGAAGAAACTCTGGGGTGAAGGATTGAGCGCGAGCCAGATAGCTGGCCGGCTTGGCGGCGTTACGCGAAACGCTGTAATCGGTAAAGTTCACCGGCTCGGCCTGTCAGGTCGCGCAACGACGCCGAGATCGCGCCCACCACGCAGCAGAAACCGCATCGCAGCACCGAAACGCCCTGCTAAACCAAGATTTGCTCAGTCGGGCAATCCAGCCTTGCGCTCTCTTTATCAGGGCGAGGGCGAAACCTATGTCTCTTCAGTTGAGGAAATTGAAATTCCACTCGAAGAGCGCAAATCGCTGCAAGATCTAACCGAGAACTGTTGCCGGTGGCCGATTGGTGATCCGCAAAATGCAGATTTTCATTTTTGCAATCGCGAGAAGGTACCTGGATTACCTTACTGCGGATACCATAGCAAAATAGCGTTTCAACCACCGCAAGCACGCCGCCGAAATCGCTCGAGTTCCACAGAGCGCACACCTGATGCGCTGCCAACACCACAGCAAACAGAAAAAGTTGATGCCTGATTTGGTAGTTTAGCTCGCTTTTTGTGCGTTACATCGATACCGATCAGTCAAGAAACGAGTCTACAATAATATCGGATGCCAGTTCATCTCTGTTAATTGGCATCCACGCGGGGGAGAGCCGGTGATCAGCTGATCATCGGTTTCTTTTATTCTTCATTACTCTCAGTTTTGACTGGTACTATCGGACTACCGAGCTTCTCGTTCGCCGAATACATATCCAGCGCCGCGAACGGTCCTAATAGGATCTCGCTCTTTGCCCCTGACGATCGCTTTTCTCAGTCGACCGATGTGAACATCGACGGTCCGTTCGTCAACGAAAGCATCCCTTCCCCAGACACCATCTAGAAGCTGAGTGCGTGACAGTACCCGGCCGGGGCTCTCCATGAAGAATTCCAGAAGTCGAAACTCAGTTGGACCAAGGCGGACCTCGCGCGGCCCGCGTGTTACTCGATGAGCGGAACGATCGAGTTCAACATCCGAAACCTTCAGAACATCTGCAACACGATCAGGAGCAACCCGCCTGAGGATGGCCTTAACGCGTGCCATCAACTCCGGTAGCGAGAATGGTTTGACAACGTAGTCATCAGCGCCTGTCGACAGGCCGCGTATACGATCGCTTTCTTCACCGCGAGCCGTCAGCATGAGGATTGGAATAGCACGCGTGTCAGGTCGAGATCGTAGGCGACGGCATAACTCTATGCCGGAGACCTGAGGCAACATCCAATCAAGTATGATGAGGTCTGGTTCTTCTTCAGCCACCAGAATCTCAGCATCTTCACCCGTCTCTGCATGGCTGACCCGAAAGCCCTCTGCTTCCAGGTTGTATTGCAGCATTTCTGCAAGAGGTAGCTCGTCTTCAATAACCAGAACCCGTGCGCTCATGATCTGGTCCTCCTAAGTGTATCTTTGACCTAAGCTCGCAGCTAAAGGCTCATCATGCGTCTGGCTTGAAAAGCGTTACGCTCGTGGTGTCTCCCTTTGGCCGTGCTGCGCTGATTTCCACACCGTGGACAATGTAATGGATGGTTTCTGCAATGTTCGTAGCATGGTCGCCAATTCGCTCGAGATTCTTCGCGCCAAACAGTAGATGCGTACAGAAGCCGATGTTTCTGGGATCTTCCATCATGTATGTCAGCAGCTCGCGGAACAAAGAGTTGTAAGTCTCATCCAATTGTTCGTCGCGGCTCCAAACTGCGAGAGCCAAGTCCGCATCTTTCTGTCCGTAGGCGTCAAGAACATCCTTTAGCTGGCTTAGGGCACGCTCCAACATATGTTGCAGGCCAACAATCAATGTGCGTGGATAGTTCTGGTCGGCAATAGCAACAACGCGCTTTGCAATGTTCTTTGCTAAATCGCCGATGCGTTCCAAGTCACCGGCGATCTTAAGGCTAGCCATGATTTGGCGCAGTTCGTCAGCAGCTAGATGTCGCCGTGAAATCAGGCTCACAACATGCGCTTCGATATCGCGCTGCATGTCATCGATTTCAGCATCCGCCTCTATGACCGTTTGGGCAAGGTTTGGATCACGATTTACGAGAGCATCGAAGGCCTTACCGAGATTGTATTCGGCAAGTCCGCCCATATGAGCGATTTTCTTGTCTAACTCCGCCAGTTCATTTCTGTGCAGTGGGGCAACACTATTGTTCATTGTAGTAGTTGTTTCGTCCGTGCCAGCGAAAGCTGACATCTTGATGGTTTGTTAGCCGAAGCGTCCTGTGATGTAGTCCCTGGTGCGCTCGTCCTGTGGGTTTTCAAAGATTTGAGTTGTGTCGCCTTCTTCCACCAGAATGCCCAAATGGAAAAATGCTGTTCTTTGCGAGACACGCCGAGCTTGCTGCATAGAGTGCGTCACGATGACGATGGTGTAATTCGTGCGCAGCTCATCGATTAGTTCTTCGACACGCGCGGTGGCAATGGGATCGAGAGCTGAGCAAGGCTCATCCATTAGGATAACATCAGGCTTAGTAGCAATTGCCCGCGCGATGCAAAGACGTTGCTGCTGACCACCAGATAGGCCCGTGCCAGGCTCGTTGATCCTATCTTTAACCTCAGTAAAAAGGCCGGCCTTCTCAAGACTGGTCTCTACGAGCTCATCGAGTTCGGCTTTGTTCTTTGTCAGGCCATGAATTCGCGGACCGTAAGCAACATTCTCGTAAATCGATTTCGGGAATGGATTGGGCTTCTGAAATACCATTCCAACACGCGCTCGAAGCTCCACAACATCAAGTGTTGGGTCGTAGATATCTTCCTGGTCCAGTGTAATCTTGCCGGTGACCCGGCATATATCGATGACGTCATTCATACGATTGAGGCAACGCAGGAATGTCGACTTCCCACAACCAGATGGCCCAATGAGAGAGACCACATTATTGGCTGGCACGTCTAAATCAACGTCAAACAAGGCTTGCTTGTCGCCATAAAATACACTGACCTTATCGCCCTTCATTTTGGCTTGGCCGTTGGTTGTGCCGTTCTCAGACATATCGTTTGCTCCTCACCCGGATTGCACTACCAGCGGCGCTCAAAGCGCTTACGCAGTACGATTGCGACGGCATTCATGATAATTAGGAACATTAGAAGTACGACGATAGCAGCTGCTGTCTTCATTTCGAAGAGGCGTTCCGGAAAATCTGACCATTGGTAGATCTGCACAGGTAGCGCCGTGGCAGGCTCGGTGATCCCGCTAGGGATCTCGCGAATAAATGCGAACATGCCAATCATCAGCAATGGCGCTGTTTCGCCCAACGCCTGGGCCATGCCGATGATGGTTCCCGTTAGGATACCCGGCATCGCCAGTGGCAGAACATGATGCGATACGGTCTGAACTTTTGATGCTCCGACCCCTAGTGCCGCCTGCCGGATTGAAGGAGGAACTGCCTTCACAGCTGCGCGCGACGCGATAATGATCGTGGGTAACGTCATCAGCGCAAGCACGATGCCACCGGCCAGTGCGGTTGAACGCGGCACGCCGAAAAAGCTCACGAAGACGGCTAAGCCAAGCAATCCAAAAACAATCGACGGAACAGCTGCAAGGTTATTGATGTTCACCTCGATGAAGTCAGTGATAGCATTCTTAGGTGCGAATTCCTCCAGATAGATCGCCGCCATGACACCGATCGGGAAGGCGAGAAGGAATGTGACGACCATCGTCCAGAAGCTACCGACAATCGCCCCCCAGACCCCGGCAATCTCGGCTTCACGCGAATTGCTATCCTGCAAGAAGTCCCAGTTTGCTTTACGGACAATGCGCCCTTCATTTTTCAGTTTATCGAGCCATACCGCCTGGGCATCCGTGATGCGGCGGCCTTCCTCAGCTCCGGCGATTTGAAAAAGCTCCCATGAACCGGCCTTTGCTGTTTCGGTACTCGTCAATGGCAAGATTGCCGTGCCCTCAATCACGTCACCCGACGCGCTATCAATTTTGATCACGCCACCGTCTATCCGGACAAAGAAACTCGGCAATGATTCATTGAGTGTTTCCAAGCCACCTGCAGCATTGGCCCGATTCTCAAAGGTCTTGGCCCGCTTTTCCAATTCATCAGCACGTTGCTGATAGCCAGCAAGCTCGCCCTGAAGTCTTGTTTTCTCCACTTCAGAACTGGCGTTAGCTAGGCGTCGTTCGAAAACGCGCACGCCGCGCATCTCCGCAGCGGCTTGGCGTCGCAATCGATTGGCCGTCTCACCAAGTGCCTCTTTGATCGTCGTCACAATCGGCTGGAACGAGTTGGATTCGACGATCACCCGAACTTTGTCACCGATCACCTGCGGAGTTGCTTGACCGCTTACAGGCAACTGCTGGATTTTATCGACATAGCCCTTCACCCAAAGATCGACGTCGTCAGAGGCCAGCATGTCGACTGTTAGAGTTTTGCCCAGCAGCGAAGAGTCATCCATGACTGACTGGCGCAATGACAATGCTGCGCCGTCGCTTGTCAGCTTATACAGCGCCCGACGCGCCTCTCGTCCTTTTGCATTTGGGATGGCTGCGCGCAAAGATGTGCGGATAGCGCCCGTGAAATTACCACCGCGGATCTTGTCCGTATCCAGCTCGCCATCCGGCAGTTCGAGGACACCTCTGTCCAGGTTTACCGGAAGCTTAATGTAGGTCTTCTGGATAGACCCGTAGGCGTTTCCGAAGACCGACCATAGCAAGGACACGAGTGCCAGGGTTGCCAAGAGAATTGCAAGTGCGCCGGCCATCTTGAAGCGCCACTCGGCGCCGTACCTACGACGAAGTCGTCTATGGGCCTCGTCTGTCTTATGGACGCTGGCGGCAGGCACCGAAGTTGCTGCTGTATCAGTCATGAGTGCGTGCCCCTTACCCTTAATCGTACTTCTGACGATACTTCTGGACGATGCGCAGTGCGATAATATTGAATATCAAGGTCACACAGAACAAAGTGAAACCAAGAGCGAAAGCAGGTCCGGCGGCAGTATCCGCTTCGGTATCCCCCGTGATCAGCGCAACAATCTGAACCGTAACCGTGGTCACCGCTTCCAGAGGGTTCCAAGTTAAGTTGGCTCCCTGTCCAGCAGCCATCACAACGATCATTGTCTCTCCAATTGCCCGCGAAATCCCCAGCAAGACTGCAGACACAATTCCCGGAAGGGCAGCAGGTAGAATTACCTTTGTAATCGTCTCGGCCTTGGTTGCTCCGAGACCATATGAACCGTCACGCAGAGACTGCGGCACGGAGTTGATGACGTCATCAGACAGTGAAGAAATGAATGGAATGATCATTATGCCCATGACGATCCCGGCGGCGAGCGCACTCTCGGATGCCACGGTCAGGCCAATGCTCTCACCCGTTCCGCGGATTAGCGGGGCCACCGTTATCGCGGCAAAGAAGCCGTACACAACCGTTGGAATACCAGCCAGGAGCTCAAGCAGGGGCTTGGCCCAGGCTCTTGTCGAACTGCTTGCGTAGTCGGATAGATAGACCGCAGCTAGAAGACCGATTGGAACTGCCACTAGCATCGCAATGAATGTTATAAGCAGTGTACCGGCAAACAGCGGGATCGCCCCCACCGATTCGGGATTCATCTTGCCTTCGAATACGCCAGACAGTGGGCTCCAGTGTGTCCCAAACAGAAACGACGTCAGCGGAATGCTTGAGAAGAACCGGAGTGTCTGACCAATCAACGATGCGACAATGCCGATCGTCGTCAAAATTGCCAAAGTTGCGGAGACAATAAGCACAGCCTGCACGATCCACTCGGAACGGTTCCGGGCTCGGAAGCGTGGTGCCACTTGGCGATTGGTCATAAGCAGCATGATCAGCGCTACGGCAATTGCGATGCCGGCAGTGATGTAACTGGTTAGATTAACCTGGCTCGCATAAACCTTTGCCAGGTCTTGCCGGATCTCCTCGGTTCGCGCGTCCGATGCTGCAGAAACAATTTGGCCGTTTGCGATGGCCTTGGCGTCGGCTATTAGCCGGTCTTGCCTTAGGTCCGTTAGCTTCCGAGCTTCCTCGGGGAGAGCGCCATATACGGCATTGTCAACCCAGAAACTTGCGGCCACCGTCATCGCGACCAAGATGGCGAAACCAACGATACCTGTTACCAGCGCACTGTAGAAGCCATGATATCCAGGCAGCGAGTGCAGACTAGCAAGATCGCCGGAAGTGACCGAGTATGCGCGAGAGCGGCCCATGAAATAGGCTGCCAAAGTCAATAGAACGACAACCAACGCCGTGATCTGTAACATCGCGCTCCCCAGCGTTTCGTTCGGCCAACGATGAACAATAATTCGGGTAGTAACGTCATTTTGCATGCAGAAGGGTGCCGATTGGCACCCTTCCTTTAGCTTGAGCAAGCAGAAGCTTACTTCAGCTTTTCTTTGCCAGTCATCAGAGTCAGTTTCTTCGCCTTGTCAGCAGCTTCCTTTTGGCCAGCTGCTGGAAGAGGGATCAGCCCCTTGTCAACCAGGTAACCTTCGTTGCCGAAAGTTGAAGCTTTGGTCCACTCACCGAGGTAATCCTGGATGCCAGGAATAACGCCGACGTGAGCTTTCTTAACGTAGAAGAACAGCGATCGAGAAACTGGGTACTTGCCAGAAGCAATGTTGTCGAAAGTTGGTGCGTTGCCACCGACAGACGCGCCTTTGATCTTTGCTTTGTTCTGGTCAAGGAAAGAGAAGCCGAAAACGCCAACAGCGTTCTTGTTAGCTTCCAGCTTAGAAACGATCAGGTTGTCGTTCTCACCTGAGTCAACCCATGCACCGTCGTCACGGATTTCAACTTTCTTACAGGCTTTCTTTTTGCCACCGGCCTTAACGCAGCCCTTCTGCATGGCGAGTTCTTCGAACGCGTCACGTGTACCAGAAGTTGGTGGAGGGCCAAGAACTTCGATCTTTGTAGCTGGCAGAGATGGGTCAACGTCAGCCCATGTCTTTGCCTTAGAACCCTTGTGCAGAGCCTTGTAAATCTGTGCACGTGTCAGCTTCAGATCAGCAGCCCCTTTAGCGTTACCGATAACGATGCCGTCGAAGCCAACTTTGAATTCGATGACTTCTTTAACGCCGTTTGCCTGGCAAGCTTTCCACTCTTTCGCCTTCATGCGGCGAGAAGCGTTGGTGATGTCTGGAGTAGCTTCGCCGACGCCCTTGCAGAAGAGCTTCAGACCGCCACCAGAACCAGTGGATTCAATCTTCGGTGTCTTGAACTTTGTTGAGTTGCCGAACTTCTCAGCAACAGCGGTTGCGAACGGGAATACCGTTGAGGAACCGACGATGTTGATCTGGTCACGTGCTGCTGAGGCAGAGCCAACAAATGCAAATGCGCCAGCTGCAGCAACCGCTGCTGTGGTCGCAACGAACTTAGTGTTCACTTTAAAAACTCCCTGATTGGGTTCCGACGAGGTGAGGCCCCCTTGCCTCACGCCCCGCGGCGATCATCGCCGTGCCGATTACCTAGAACACTAGGGCTGCATTTTTCATGACAACTTAACAATATGATAAATATATATTTTTACAGATTGTCGCGGCAGAAGCTAGATTTTTATTACATGGAATCTAATATGGCCGTGAACATCGACCCTTTGCCGACTTCGGATGTGACCTCGATCTCACCGCGGTGCCGTGTGATGATGTGTTTAACTATTGCGAGGCCCAATCCGGTCCCCCCCGTAGCACGGCTGTCAACAGCGCTAACCCTGTAAAATCTCTCAGTTAATCTTGGTATGTGTTCGGCGGCAATTCCGATCCCGTCATCTATGACAGCGATGCGGACTTGTTTTTGGCCAGTCGAAGGATCTTGCTGGCGGGTTATCGACAGCTTGGCATTTCCATTGTTTTTTCCATAGCGAATTGCGTTATGCACAAGATTCTGGATCACTTGAGCAATCTCTTCCCGATCCCCTCGGACATTGACCGGGCCCTCTATGTTCTCGAATTTCAACGCAATGTTCTGGGCTTCTGCTAGTGGCTCTAGCGATTGCATAACGGTTTCGGCCAGCTCACTGACTTCAAGAATGTCTGTTGGTAACAGATGAGCTTTCATCTCAACCCGACTTAGCGACAAAAGATCATCGATCAATTGCGACATGCGTGTTGCCTGTACGAGCATCATCGACAGGAAGCGCTCACGCTTCTCAGGGTCCTCTCGGGCTGGCCCCTGAAGGGTTTCGGCGATTAGTTTGAGGGAGGCGAGCGGCGTGCGCAGCTCGTGACTTGCATGGGCAATGAAATCCGTACGCATCTGCGCGTACTGCTCTTGATCCGTCAAATCGCGCAACATTATGAGGATCGCCGGTGCGCCCGGAGGCGGGTCTTCAACATTAATTCTAGTAACGATAGCCGACATCCGGCGAGTTACCGGCACGCGGTCATGCAGCTGAACGGTGAAACGTTCATTCGTCTCCCTTACGCTATCGATCGCACTTAAAAGATCCGGCTCACGACTAAGCATCGTTACTGGGCTACCGATCCGAACCCGGGGATAGAGATCCACAACTTGTGGGTTGTGATGCACAACGATCCCAGTATCGTCGAGAACAACTGCAGGGTCCGACATCGCGTCAACGATCACATTCCACTGCGTCTCGCCGTTGTCTTCTACGGACGGATCAACTATAGCCGAGTCGGCTACTGCCGAACTCTCAAGACCGGTCTGCATGGCGTTCCGCTTCCAGATATTTCTAATCGGGTTTCGCAGGCGACTAACTCGACACGTCAAAACGCGGCGACTCTTAAGTGACCTTAGCATTATTTCGCTAAGCTCGACTAATGGGCGCTGAAAACGTGGGGACGCGACTCTCAATTGCTTTCGCGAAACAACGTTGCCAGATGATTATGACAAGTGCTCAACGGTTGCGTGTCCAATACCCAAAAAATCGAGTTTTGAACTAGGATTTCAAGCTTGCCAGGTCGTGAAGGCCATTTCGGCCGAACCCAGCGCGGCTGCGCCATTCATCAGCAAAACACTGCCGTTGCAGTCAGCGGCTATCAGCGATGGGAACTCAGCGGACAAGAAATAGTGGGCATTCCAATGCGGCCAGCAAGGGACGCAGTGACCCGACTTCTGGAATAGTCTGTGAGCTGAAATGGGCAATTAGAAAACCACCGCGCAAAACTCTGATCTGTTCTGCCACGCATGCTGGCTCCCCGTGCGTTTCACGGCGGGGGACGATTGAAACGTTTGGCTGGTCAGCAATGACAAGACGGAGCTCTGCATCGGTATCGAAGTATGTCTTTTCATCGGGTGCCGTTATTAAAATTTTTATCTCCGAGCCATTAAGCTCCGATAGACGCGATGCCGCTGGCAGCATTCCAGGCAGTCTTTCGGTGTCCTCAACGGCAACAACAATCGGACCATCTGTGCGTTTCGAATTCGGTCCCGCGATGACAATGCCCGTTGTATCCATAACGCTGGCGAATAAGTCGCGGAGAACAACACACGAGTTGTTCGTGAGCGCTTCGCCCAACGCGACAACATTCCATGGGCCCCGCTGTGCGCATGCTGAAGCCAAGGCCTGGACAGGTTCGTCCCTGACAAAGCTTCTCTTTACCGGAACCTCTGAATTCTGTGCTGCGGCCTGAAGGCGACGTTCTGCATCGCGAAACATCGCAAGAAACTGATGGTGCATTGCAGTCGAACTTAGACTATGGCGACGCTTGCCGTTCAGCGATATCTCAGTTGCGAATGGGAATTTAGCAAGATCAATCAACTGCTGATCTTCAACGAAGAGACTCTCCAATTCCGAGCGAAATGCCTGGGCAACCTGTAGAGCCGCGCGAATTGCGATATCGTTGGGCGGTTGAGAACTGAATCTCAACACAACCCGCCCCATTGCTTCACCAGCTTCAGCTACGTGCGCAATCATTTGGTCCGTTCCATCTCGTTACCGATTACCGAGCCTATCCGGCATCCTGCGGCCCGTGCCGGTGTCTTCAAAGCTTTTAAGCACTTGGCGCTTCGTCATCCATAGTGTCAGGATTGAGCTGCGCAAAATGAGCAAAGTCAGCAAGTTTGTCTTCAACCATTCCGTAGATTGTTCCAGGTGCCCAGGAACCGTCATCTCCCAACTCACCTGCTTTGACACCCGTGAGTATCTCGATGCCTTCGTCAATATGTGACACGCTGTAGACGTGGAACTGCTCTTTCTTGACGGCCTCAACAACATCAGGGCGCAGCATCAGATGTTGAACATTTGCCTCCGGGATCAGAACACCTTGCGTTCCTGTCAGTCCGCGCTCCTTACAGACATCAAAGAACCCTTCGATCTTCTCATTGACACCGCCAATTGCTTGTACTTCTCCCCACTGATTGACAGAACCCGTGACCGCTAGCCCTTGGTCAATTGGCACCTCTGACAATGCAGATAACAGTGCATAGAGCTCGGTCGAAGAGGCGCTGTCCCCATCGACCCCACCATAGGATTGCTCAAACACCAACGAGGCTGCCATTGATAACCGTTGTCGTTGTGCAAACCTGCCCGCCAAGAAACCCCATAGGATCATCACGCCCTTAGAATGCAGCGGCCCGCCGAGTTTGACTTCTCGCTCAATATCTGTGACTCGACCTTGCCCCATATGGACACGTGCCGTAATTCGCGTCGGACGGCCGAAAGCGAAATTACCAAGTTGAAGCACCGAAAGACCGTTAATCTGTCCAATCTTCTTTCCTTCGGTGCCGATCAGGACAACTTCCCTCGCAATGCTCTCTTGAGCTCTATCACGCATCCGGTCCGAACGCTGTATGCGCTCGTCAACTGCGCGTTGAACATCTTCTTCTGCAATCTCTGAGCGACCTGCTTCGCCAGCACGAAAATCAGCTTCGCGGACGATATCGGCAAGACGCCCAATTTCAATTGATAGCTTATCGCGATCGTCAGCTAGACGTGATCCCTCCTCGATCAGCCTGGCAACTGTTGCTGCGCTGGCATGGCGTAATTCATGCTTGACGACTATGGACGCTATCAAACGCGCGTACGCTTCATGGTTATCTTCACTACGCGGGATCGTGTCGTCAAAATCAGCCTGAACTTTGAACAGCCGATCGAAGTCCGGGTCATTGGCCGCCAGCATGTAGTAGAGTTGGCGGTCACCAAAGAGGATAACCTTCAAGTCAAGCGGGATCGGCTCCGGATCAAGCGTTTGCGTCGACATAATTCCCGTCGACGTTTCGGCCGGCGCTTCAATCTTGATTTCTTGTGATTTTAGAGCTCGCTTGAGCGCCTCCCAAGCAAAGGGCGACAGCAATAGTTTAGGTGCATCAACAAGCAGATAACCACCGTTGGCACGGTGCAAAGCGCCAGGCTTGATCAACGAGAAATCAGTTACAATGGCGCCCATTTGGGCAACATGTTCAATTCGCCCAACCAGATTCCCGTACGTTGGGTTGAGCTCATCGATGATTGGTCGCTCACACACATCTGGTGATCCATTGGCGACGACGACATTCACCATGTAGCGACGGAAACGCGGATCACGAGACACATCGACGGGCTGACGAACAACCTGCTCAGCTTCTTCGGCCTGTGGAAGGAACGAAGCTACATTTCGGATCAGATCAATTCCTGCAGCCTCTAAATACTCTGCCACCTCAGGAATATCACTGTAACTGGCGCGGATTTCTCCTAGTGCCTCACGAACGGCATTTTCGGCGAATTCGCCATTGAGATCTGCAAGCTTCTCTCTTCGCTCTTTGTCAGACTTCGGGACGGTTTCCAAAATCGACTCGAGCTCTTTTTGAAGCACGGCGATTTTCTCTTCGACGCTACGGCGCATCTCATCTGGGAGACCGCTGAACACCTCCGGCTTAACCACCTTGCCGTCGTGCATCGGAGCCATTGCAATGCCGTTCGGCGTTCGCAAAATCGCAATATTCTGGGTCTGGGCTTTTTGGTTCAAAGCTTCAAATGCTTCTTCCTGGCCAGCACGAAAACCATCTTCGATTTGCCGCCGTCTGGCCTGATAGTCTTCACTCTCAAAGGCCGTTGGCACTGTTTGCCTGAGTTCGTCGATAGCTTTAACCATATCCTTGGCAAAGTGCTGGGCGCGACCGCAAGGCATCCGCACGGCATTTGGTCGATTGAAGTCGTCGAAGTTGTTGACGTAAACCCAATCATAGACAGGCGAAGGTTCTTGGTTCTTTTTCCTGAGGTATGCTTTCACTGCAGTTGTCTTTCCCGAAGCCGCTGGCCCGAGAACAAAAACGTTGAAGTCATGAGAATTCATGCTCGCGCCAAACTCGATCGCCTTGAGTGCGCGCTCTTGGCCTATCAACCCTGCAATGGGCTGCAATTCCGAGGTTGACGCAAAGCCGAGAGATTTGGGGTCCACTACTCGTCGCAGCTGTGATACTGGCAAAGGGGCGTGCTTCTCTGCGGTTATGGCGGCCAAGGCTTGCCTGCTAGATCTACGCGCTGCTGCTTCCGACGCGTTGGCAGACTTTTTGAAGAACATATTCAGTTTATCCCGCATTGCATTCCGACCGACGTGGTTTCAGTTATCTTCCTGAAACTGGTGACGTTCCCTGAGGCTCAAAGACTTCGGGGAACATATAATGTAGTTTTATTCATCGCACGAATTGTGTCGCCTAACTCCAGGTGCTGGATTCAGGCTTGCATAAACGTCTGGCATCGGGAGATGGCGAAGCCGTGACAAACGAAGAATCCAGTGAACAAGCACTTTTTGGCCATCCTGGGTTATCTGATGGCCGTCAGTCTGAGAAGGCGATTGCCATTGCTCGAGGAGCCCGACGTCAAATGCATATGTTGGGGTTTCATTCGATGACTGAATTGACTTTATCGAATGGACGCCGTGCCGACATTGTTGCGCTTTCTCAGACTGGAGAAATCTGGATACTGGAAATCAAATCGAGTGTGGAGGACTTCCGTTCGGACCATAAATGGCCGGAGTATCAAGAATATGCTGACAGGCTCTTCTTTGCCGTGGACGCAGATTTTCCGACCGACATCCTTCCTGCAGATACCGGACTTATCATTGCTGATCGATTTGGTGGCGAAGTCATCCGGATGGCTACAAAGCATACGTTAGCAGCCGCACGGCGCAAGGCGCTCACCCTACGCATTGCTCGCGCAGCATGTAACAGGCTGCACAATCTCGCTGATCCAGATTTGGCTAACGACATGCCGCGAATCAGTTGATCCGTAGCTAGTCAGCGGCGCGCTGAAAAGCGCGCCTGTCTCTGACTTTTTTACCGCGGCGCGCGCTTCGCAAGAATACGCTGTAAAGTCCTGCGATGCATGTTCAGACGACGAGCTGTCTCTGATACATTGCGATTGCAAAGTTCATAAACGCGCTGAATGTGCTCCCAGCGCACACGATCGGCCGACATTGGATTTTCTGGAGGAGGCGCCATTGCATTCGGAGGTGCAAGCAGAGCATCCGTTACCTCGTCGGCATCGGCTGGCTTGGCAAGATAATCGATCGCGCCAAGTTTCACTGCTGATACGGCAGTTGCGATGTTTCCGTATCCTGTGAGAACGATGGCACGCGCATTTGGCCGCAACCTAGACAACTCAGCAATAACATCCAAGCCGTTGCCATCTTCCAGGCGCATGTCTACGACTGCGAACGCGGGAGGCTTTTCGCGAATAAAGGCCATGCCTTCGTTGACTGTATTGGCCGAGCGAACCTCAAAACCACGTTGATCCATTGCGCGTGACAGGCGCTGCAGAAATGGTGTGTCGTCGTCAACAATCACCAGTGAGACATCTTCCGGCAGCTCTTCCTGGCTAAACGAATAATCTTCTTCCACGGCGGGTCTCCTTAACAAGCGGCAGACTATAAATGGATTGGACCCAAAACCCAAGTTCTCCGGCCGAAATTATTGGCAAAATTGTTAAAATTCAGTCCACGTAGAGTGCGCAAACAACCTCGAGATAAGTTGCCTATGCCCCTTCTCTATCTTTCTCAGATTGCCCCATGGTTAATACGGTTGTCGCCTCGAACGAATCCCGCGGCCAGATGATCCGCACAATGGCGCCTGTACTGGGGCTAATGCGATTGTCGAACTCCAACGTTGCGCCAGTCCTCTCCAGTAGCGTTTTGGCGATAAAAAAGCCGAGACCAAGCCCAGTCTGATCGCCCGTTCCCTTACTTGAAGGACGTGTTGTGACGTAGGGCTCACCAATGTGATCGATCACATCGGGGGCGAACCCCGGTCCGTCATCAACAACTTCAACAATAACACGGCCACCGCCCCAGCTGCCGCAGACCACCACGGACGACTTGGCGAAATCGACGGCATTCTCGATCAGATTGCCCAAGCCATAGATTAACCCTGGATTTCGCTCACCTTGCGGCTCGGCCTTATTGACTGCAACCTCATTCGGCGTGAGATCGTAGGTGATACTTACTTTGCCCTTGCGATGCGGCTCGGCAGCCTCTTCGATGATCTGACGCAATGTCACATGAAGGTGCATCGGGTCCTGATCTGTCGGACTACGGGTCAGTTTCTGGAGAATTTCCCGACATCGCTGAGCCTGATCGCGCATCAGATTAAGGTCTTCCAGGAGGTGGCTATCCGGCGGCAGATCCTTACCAAGCTCCTTGGCAACCAGGACGATAGTTCCCAGCGGCGTTCCAAGTTCGTGAGCTGCGGCCGCAGCTAGACCGTCCAGAGCATGCAGCTGTTGTTCCCTGGCAAGGACAAGCTCAGTCGCTGACAATGCAACAGACATCTGGCGGGCTTCGTGCGACAAGCGCCAAGCGTAGACCGCCAGAAATATCGTGCACGCAAATACAGCTGCGAAGAATCCGAGCTTATACAGATCTGGTAATACGGGTTGCCCCGCCTCACTCCAAGGTAACGGTAGATGAAATATCGCTAACAAAGCTGTGACGACGACGGCTATTGTGCCAAGGATAATGGTACTGCGGCCGGGCAGCGTTGCAGCCGATACGGTTACTGGTGCAACGATCAATACGATGAATGGATTTTCAATCCCGCCGGTCAGAAAGAGCAAAGCGCCNAGCTGCACAATGTCGTACGCCAACAACATCGTAGCAAAGTTTAGACTGAGGCGATGACGGCCAGTGAACTTGATACCAAGATAAACATTCAGCCAAGCAGAAGCCGCTATAAATAGAAAACAATATCCGATTGGAAACTGGAACTGTAGACCAAAGTAGACGACGCAGACGGCGATCAACTGACCAAGTACTGCAAACCAACGCAAGCGAATGATCGTCTGAAGTCGCAAGCGACTTTCGCTTCGGTCTAAGGCTGGACTCGATTGGTTTCTAAACAGCCTGTTCGGCATAATTTGTTTTGTCCCTGTTGCGTTTCAGTTTCGGTCGGAGCCGTTCGCACAGTTGCAATACTACAAACGTATGAGGCGATCCGCGTCANTTTGATTGCTTGGCTGAAGTCATCGGCAGTACCACATTGAGCCACNAACAGGTATTGCTCAACCATTGGAGATTTTTTTATGCGGTTGAAGGTCGTAGCCGTCAGCGCACTGAGCCTCGTGTTTGGCATGTTGATCGCGGTTGCGGTATTCCCAAATTCGATTAGAGGCTTGNTGGATCAACCGAAGTCATGGAGCGTCGGCAAGGCTCAAATTGGCGGGCCTTTCCAGCTTATTGATCACAACGAAAACACGGTCAGTGACAAGACTTATGCCGGGAAGCACTTACTGGTGTTCTTCGGCTTCACCTACTGTCCTGATATCTGCCCGGCGGCACTTCAGAAAGTAAGCCTTGTAATGGACAAACTGGGCTCCAAGGCAAACAACTTGAAGCCACTGTTCATTAGCGTTGATCCCGAGCGAGATACGGTCGCGCAACTTAAACTCTACATGTCTAACTTCGACAATCGCATCGCAGGGTTAACTGGCAGCACCGAACAGATCGCCGACGCTGTGAAGGTTTACCGAGCCTATGCCAAGAAACGGGTAGATCCATCAACTTCCGGTGGTTACACCATGGACCATTCGTCCTTCATCTACCTCATGGCGCCGGATGGTAACTTCATAACCCACTTCACCCATGTTTCTCCGGTCGACAAAATGGTCGAGCGCCTGACAGAAGCGCTCTAGCGATTGTTCGTCAGCTTAGCAGATCGCTATAGTCGGATGGCTATCGCAGAGGCATCGTATCCTTTGCATCACGCCTCCTGGCTGTTCACGGCAATGTTGATTGCTGCTACCGCTTACTGAGCGTGTACGTGCTATTCTGCCATGAATCAGACTAGGTACGCCGTCAGCCCTTGCTGCTGACATACCAATATTCATGGAAGCTCATGAGCCAACTCATTAGAATGATTTTTGCCAGATAGATGCCTGCAATTGGGCTGTGGTTGGGGCTGATTTGCGCAGTTGCCCTCCCTGTCCAAGGCAAACAGGAGCGCAAACCCTTTCAGGTTTCGGACATTTTTGTTCCAGGCGACTCACAGTTCGCGTTCGGAGCTGGCCCTGCTTTGAGCTATTGTCAAATCTGGTGTCCCAGCGCTCTTCATGCGGCAGCTTGATCTTGGTTTGATGGTTTGGTGCCGTTGACGAAATCGACGCCCAGGATGACGTCGGCGAGGTGGGCAAAGCCGCGCAGTTTACGCCAGCTTTTT
>NZGY01000162.1 GCA_002689605.1 Filomicrobium sp. | reverse complement strand
TCCACCGTCAACATCGCCCCCTCCCGATTGAGGGGGACACCATGAACGGTAGGTCAGATTCGATCTGCCACCTGGGTCAGTTTCCCACTGCCGGTGACATCGGCTCTCGCAGCATGGCATCGCATCATTGATGATGCATCGGGTTAGGTGTCACTGACCTTCCAGAAAACAGGCATGAGAGTGCTTGTAAGCAATTCAATCCTACCTCGCCCGATAACCGCACAATGCCGAAATCTCTGAGCAGCACGCACGCAATGGACGCCAGATACGCGCGTCATCCAGCAACCAGGNATAGCTGCGTATCCCGCGTCTGAGTTGAGATACCCAAAACCTGACGAAGAATATGTCATTGCAGCAGCTCGCGTATTGGAGCGTGCATTGCCGAGCCACATGCCGGATGCGAACCGCCTTGTTATCAAGTGATTGAACTTGTGATGTGTCGAAGATGCCCGGCCGTACGACGTTCAACACGGCCGAGCGTTCTTTTGAATTAGAATTATTACAATTTTAAACTACTGAAATTGCTATATAATTTACATTTTCCTCTTGACTCAGGTGCTCGACTTTCGTCAATTATTCGACAGTAAGGGCCGGTTGTTTGGTGGGGTGGCTCATAGTATTGCGCCAAACACACCGCAAGCGTCCCGTTGGAGCAACGGCAGCTAAAAGACCGGCTTTCATGCAATGTATCAGGACGATAGGTGCTGCTGGCATTGCGCAACTGTCCAGTCATGGCTCTGNCAACGGAGTTGATCGTGGACATGTCGCGAGGCGCACGANCCAACTTCTNCACGACACCACGTGNGATAGGTCAATGGGTCAAATTCTNACANCGGAACAATTGGTTGGGGTCGGCTTCNGCGGCTGGATGGCCGGTTACGAATATTCTGACATCTCGTGCTGGGAGCAGGTGTGGCATCAATACGCCAGCGCACTGGGCCCGCAGGCAGCAAAGTCGACAATCACTGAACTTGGNTCCTGGGTCAGGGAAGNACGTCAGTCCTCTTGCGGAACCATTAAGACATACCCGCCGGGATGCGCCGGCTTCTGCCGTGATGAGTGTATTGCGATTTCTGTGATTGCAGCACTCCAGCATGATCACTGNCCTGCACTCAGAGCGTGTGCGTTCGCGCTGATGGGGACATCAGACATCGATCCCATGCTTGACCAGGCTGCCGAGTTTGCCAGCCGGCTTAAAGAGACAGAACAAGTTCTGTCCACGACCATGATTTGCAACGTGGCAGACTTCACCTCTGAGGGCCCGTCTGCTGAGCACTTGAACTAAGGGGGCGTAGTAGTTGCTAAGCCATTCACTCATCTTACCTTTGGTGTGTCAGCAGACGACGCGGATTAGTCAGCAGCGGTTTCCGATGGGCCGAATTCTTCATCGGGCACCGCTGCAAAATCGCTTGTTTCTTGAAGGAGAAGTATACGATGCGGAACTCGGTGCTAGCTCTACTCGCAATCGCCTCTCTCGCTTTTGCAGTAACGACTGCACAGGCGCAGCCAACCGCCAAGCAAGTCGTGACGAATTACGCTGACTTGGCATTGGCCAAGTATCANGACTCGCTGACGACCGCAAAAGCACTGCGTGCGGCGGTCGCGGCCCTTATTGCCAAGCCGACTCAAGCTAATCTGGAAGCTGCTCGCAAAGCCTGGCTGGCTGCCCGCGTGCCCTACCAGCAAACCGAGGTTTACCGGTTCGGCAACCGCATCGTTGATGACTGGGAGGGCAAGGTGAACGCCTGGCCGCTCGACGAAGGCCTCATCGACTACGTNGCCAAAGACTACGGCACAGAGTCTGACGAAAACCAGCTCTATGCGGCGAATGTCATTGCTAACAAATCGCTGAAAATTGCCGGACGGTCCGTCGTCACTTCCAAGATTACAAAGGCACTGTTGTCTGATGTGCTGCAAGAAGCTGATGGCGTCGAAGCGAACGTTGCTACAGGATACCACGCGATTGAGTTCCTGCTTTGGGGGCAANACCTTAACGGAACAGGGCCAGTGGCTGGCGATCGTCCTGCCAGCGACTTCGATCCCGAGGCTTGCACAGGTGGCAATTGCGATCGACGTGCGCAATACCTCAAGGTAGTGACNGATCTGCTGATTGATGATCTAACCTGGATCGCTGCTCAGTGGGACAAAGATGGCCAGGCCCGTCAAACTGTTCTTGCCGGTGATGGTACGCAGGGGCTGATCGCCATGCTGACTGGCATGGGATCGCTTTCTTACGGCGAACTGGCCGGTGAGCGGATNAAGCTTGGCCTAATCCTGCACGACCCGGAAGAAGAACATGACTGCTTCTCTGACAATACACACAACTCACACTATTACGATGTCGTGGGCATCCAGAATGTCTNTCTTGGCCAATATAAGCGCATCGATGGCAGCATGGTCAAAGGTCCGAGTCTCTCTGATCTTGTGAAAGCAGCCGATGCCAAAATCGATACCCGTTTGCGGGCAGCGCTCTCAGCATCGGTCGACACGTTCGCAGCGATGGTGAAGCGCGCAGAAACTGTTGAGGCCTACGACCAAATGATCGGCGAAGGCAATACCAAGGGCAATAAGCTTGTACAGGCTGGTATCGACGCGCTGCTCAATCAAACCAAGGACATCGAGCGCGCCATTGCTGCACTTAAGCTGAAACCAATTCAGTTTGAAGGTTCTGACAGTTTGGACGATCCCTCAAAAGTCGCTCAGTAACTGAGGGGCACTGCACCCCCACATTTGAATGGAAGCCGGCAGTCTCTACCGGCTTTTTAGGTCACTGGCTCCAACGATTAATCAATTTCCAGAAGATTGGCTTGCACCGGCGTCGACGAAACAAGAGCTAGCAGTGCAAGTCTCGAAGGCAAAGATCCCATAGC
Organism: Filomicrobium sp.; assembly: GCA_002689605.1. Classification (GTDB taxonomy): domain Bacteria; phylum Pseudomonadota; class Alphaproteobacteria; order Rhizobiales; family Hyphomicrobiaceae; genus Tectiglobus. The sequence continues at coordinate 7,382 of NZGY01000162.1, read as the reverse complement.
GATACTCATCCTGTTCGTTCTATTCGTTTGCTCTCGCGATTGGTACTAAACGCGTTGCCATTTATTACCGTTGTAGGTTTCTACTGGCACACCATTCCAGTGGATCTCAACGGTGTAGTACGTCGCTTGATCACTAACGTTCTGACTCGTGGATTCGATGAAACCACCAACCGTTCGCTCGTATATAGCCTCGCCGACGTCGCGCGCGTGGGCAATGTCGCAGTGCTCTCCACCGCCATCTTGGTAAAGACTGCCAAACTATCGCACGTGCCAAGTGACATCGGCTTTCTGGTCCCTTGATGTCGTATCATTAGAGAACCAACTGCACGCAATTTCGAGGCTACTCGTTTCTCCCCTATCGGGGCATGCGTAAACCAATCCACAAAGTTCATGCGAACCTGGATAGAAGCGTTTGATTTTGATCAGGTGCGGAACGAGCTTGGATTTGTAAGTTTTGTAATTGCACTTTTCTTTGTCATCCCAACCCGAAGATACAACGTCCGACCAGCCAGCCTTCGTGACTCTTTCCACTGTCACTTTCAAACGCAGTGCCCCTTATGAAAGGTCGACCCGGGCCTAGAAAATAGAGGCTGATTTGATTGCGGGTTATGATGCTAGCGAAAGTTCGCCATTGATACGCCTTTTGCCGCAGTAATTTGGCATCTCTCCAACCTTAAACCGCTGAGTTCTACGCAACTGCTTGATGTCCTTGGGGAATGCCTATCCTGCGCTCTTTAGAATTATTCTTAGAACAATTCTAAACTATTGTTTTTATTGAGTTTTTTGTTGATCTCTGCAATAAATTAGAACATATGAAAATTTTTCTTGAACATAAAATTCCACAACTGTTCGAGCACCGCACATCACCCGCTCGCGGGGACAGGAAGGACAAAGCAATGAGAGCGCTGGCAAATACGATGCTTGCTTCGGCGTCAGTTGCAGCGTTGGCAGTAACACTAGCTGCCACAACTGCGCTGGCCAATGATACCTATGGGCCATTCCCAATCACTGAGAAGAGCTATAAGGGCGATAAGAAGAACTCAGTCTCGTACTCCGGACAGATCGCGCGCCACGTTCTGCATGACTCTCTGAAGAAGCTCGCTGGCCAAGGCAATGGCAAAGCCAACCCAGAACTCAAAGCCAAGATGATGTCTTACTTCAAGGGCGAGGATACTGGCCGTGCCATTGTTGCTCCAAAGACCAAGGGCACGTTTGCAGTCAAGCAAACAAGCATCAATGATATCAGCAAAAAGAAGAACCTGGCCGGCAAGACTTACAAAGGTACAGTCGCTGGTATGCCGAACGGCATGACTGGCATCGAGCTTGTAGAGTTTTGGATTGATAAAGCATCAGAGGCCGATAAAGGCGTCGATATGGCGAACGGGTTCAACTACCCGCAGCTGATCTCCAAATTCATCATGGGTGCCGTTTCCTGCAACCAGGCTGTCGATAACTATCTGGATGAGAAATTGAATGCCGATAACAAGCCCAACGACAAGCCTTACCGCAAGGGTGCCTATTACACCGGCAAAGAACATGCTTGGGACGAAGGCTTCGGTTATTTTGGAGCACCAGCACACACACTGGGTCTCTCACCAAAGAATGNCTACGATATTGCCAAGCAGAAAGATCTCGCAGCTGCAGATGCCAATAAGGATGGCAAGGTCGACCTGAAATCCGAGATGACGTTTGGACCGGCCTATTACGCCGCTGGCTTTGATGCATCTGTCTACGGCAAGAGCAATAGCACCAACTATCTGGCAACGATTACCAAGGCATTCCTTGATGGTCGCAAGCTGATCACCAGTGCGAAGGGCGAAAAGCTTACTGATACCCAGCGCGCAGAACTTAGAAAACATGCATCCATCGTCGCTTCAAATTGGGAAAAGGTTCTGGCAGAGGCCACCTACAAATACGCCGGGTCAGTCTACAAGGACATGACCAAGCTCAAGACAATCGTCGATGCGAACGGCGATACGTCCAAGGTCATAAAAAATTACATCAAGCACTGGGGTGAGCTTAAAGGTTTCAGTTTGGCGCCCCAGGTCGGCAAGAACAATCTTGGCGAGACTGCAACGCGCTTAAACAGACTGATTGGTTTCGGACCTCTGCTGCTGAATTCCAGTCAGGTCACCGATATTGACCGGAAAGGCAATTATGTTCGTGACCAAAGCATTGCCTGGGGCGAATACATGCTGCACATGGCCAAAGTACAAAAGCTGATGGTCGACAAGNTTGGCGTCAAAGCGAAAAACAATGTGATCTCTGGAGACATCGCGGCGCTTGCAAAGCAGCTGAGTGCCGGTTCGGGCGCTGAGAACGACTGAGACAAAGATCAAACAATCACTGGTGGGTCAGCGCAATAGTTGGCCCACCAGGCGCTTTAAGGACTGAGTGAATATGGATGGAGTTTTCGCGGAGTATGTCGAGCGGATAATTGATCCGTTCATCAATCCGCAAAAGCGCATCTTTCTGGGTTATCTCGCAGCTGCTGTCATGATTGCATTGGCAGCGCAGATGGTTGCGTCTCGTATGCGCCTGCGCGAAGCTCTTGGCACATTCTTCGCCAAACACATCTGGCTCTCCACCTCAGCGCTTGCCGACTACAAGCTGCTGCTTATTAATCATGCCTTGATGATGGGTATTGTCCCGCGACTTGTCTCAAAACTCGTCGTTGCGACGTTGCTCTTTGAAGGCCTTCACGTCTGGTTTGATGGCCGCGTTCTGCTATGGCCTGCTGCTCCGGGCTGGATTATTGCAGGTCTGTTTACGCTCTCGCTATTCCTGCTCGACGATCTATCAAAGTATCTCGTGCATCGTGCGTTGCACCGCTGGTCGTTCTTATGGGCGTTCCACAAAGTCCATCATTCCGCCGAAGTTCTAACGCCGTTTACCGTTTATCGCACGCATCCGATTGAAGGCATCTTCTTTGCTCTTAGATCGGTCGTTGTCCAGGCTCTCGCAATTTCTGTCTTCTTGTTCTTTTTTGGCGATCGAACAAGCCTGGTCACCATACTTGGTGCAAACGCGTTCCTGTTTGCTTTCAACATTGCTGGATCAAACCTGCGACAATCCCATGTGTGGATCAGCTACGGCAAAACACTCGAACGTTGGTTGATCTCACCAGCGCAACACCAAATCCATCACTCTGTCGAAAAAGAACACCACGACCGGAACTTTGGCGCGGTCCTTGCAGTTTGGGACCGTCTAGGCGGCAGTCTTTACCTTGCCGATAGCACGACCAAAGTCAGACTCGGTGGCGAGATGGGACAGGAAACTGATCACAGTCTGTTCTCACTTTATGTTTCTCCCATGCTTGAGGCCGCGCGATGCCTCACGAGCCCATTGATACGAGGTTATGCAAAGATGCGCTTGACGAAACTTTATCCAATCATGCGTCGGTCTATTGTTGCTGCGGTTGTCGCCGGGGCCACGTGGTTTGTTGTTCCATATTCGGCATCGGCTGCCGAGCTCAACATCTACTCGCATCGACAACCGTTTCTCATCAAGCCGTTCCTCAAGGCCTACACCGAAAAGACTGGCACTAAGATCAACGTGGTCTATGCATCGAAGGGGCTGGCTCAGCGATTACAGGCCGAGGGTGCGCGTAGTCCGGCTGATGTTGTGCTAACAGTGGATATCGCGCGCCTGTCAGTTTATGCTGATAAGGACCTGCTGGCCGAAGTCAATTCAGGCGTTCTCACAAAAAACATCCCAGCACATCTGCGCGATCGGGGGAACAAGTGGTTTGCATTCTCCAAGCGCGCACGCGTGATTGTGGTTAGCAAATCAGCAAAGGACGCACAGGCAATCAAGTCATATGCTGAGCTGGCTGATGCCAAATGGCGTGGACGCATTTGTTCGCGTCCGGGGAGTCACGTTTACAACCGCGCACTCGTTGCATCAGTGATCCATGCCANGGGTGCTGATGGTGCAGAGACCTGGGCCAAGGAGGTGATCGGAAATCTGGCGCGTCGTCCGCAAGGCAATGACCGGGCGCAGGTCAAAGCGATCTATGAAGGCGTGTGCGATATCGCCATCATCAACAACTACTACTTTGGCAAGCTCAAGTTTTCTGACAAGCCAGATCAACGCAAGTGGGCAGAGGCTGTACAGCTGATATTTCCAGATCAGGATGGACGTGGCGCCCACATCAATATTTCCGGCGGAGGTGTCGCGAAGCACTCGAAGCATAAAGATGAGGCAATCCGCTTTCTGGAATTTTTGACGACCAAGACGGCGCAGGATCTCTTCGGAAGCATCAACTTNGAGTATCCTGTTAACCCAGCCGTGCCCCTATCAAAGGAGTTGGAATCCTGGGGACGCTTCAAGGAAGACAAAATGCCGATCTCAAAAATTGCAGAGTTGGCTCCGGAGGCACAGAAGGTCATTGACCGCGCTGGTTGGTAAACCACTTCACGCCATCGCTTACCGCGTGTGGGGTATCCGGCAAATCGGCTGGATATTCCAACTGCACACTGATAACGACCCGCCCAGCCACGAACGGAAGCATCGCGGACGTGGTTAAAGCTGTGCTGCTCGCCAACTAGCAGCAACTAGTTATGGGGCTTTGAGCCCGCAAACGCGGCTCTCTTGAACAAAATTTCCAAATAATTTTTGGCCTGTGGTCCAGTTCACAGCGGCAACGTCTGGGACGGGGCATGGTGTGTTCATCGGCGGCCAACAAAACCCTGGGCGTAAGAAGAAACAACCAAAACCNAGCGAATGCTCAGACCCAAGGACTACAGACAATGTTTAAGAAAATGATCTTCGTTATCGCAGCCGCAATCACCATGGCTACTGGCATCAACGCTCTAGCAAGCGCTGCCATGTCGTCCCTCGCAACTCCAGCTGTCGCCCAGAGCGACGCCGAAGCCAACATCATCAAAGTCGGCCGACGGTTCGGTGGCTTCCGACGCGGAGGTTTTCGTNGAGGTGGTTTCCGGCGGCACCGTGGCGGCTTNCGTCGTCATCGTTGGGGCCACAAGCGCTTCAAGTTCCACCGTCGTCACCACCGGCGCAAGTACTATGGCCATTACGGCTACCACTGCTNCTGGAAGTATGGCCGTAAGTTCTGCTACTAAGAAATTGAACCTCTAACCTTACGACCCCGCTGNCCACCGCCGGCGGGATTTGGTTTTGGCGGGACCTGTCTGACCTACAAACCGGCGGGGCAGCTTGGTTTACAAGGTCCGTCCTGTCTCTCGCTAGTGAATGAGACACAATCAAATCTCTCCGGACTTGTTCGGCTGACAGAGTGAGCTGCTAGAGCAAGATCGTTCCGGATGGAATCACCGTTCGACTTGCTCACTTTGTTGGCCGGAGCGTGAATCTTGCTCTACTCAATAAGTTTAGAGAGCGCACGGGNAGACAGACTATCAATCTCGACCCATCATAGACTTTCGCAGGCATTGACGGAAATCAATTCGTCATCACCGCTGTTGATCTACAAACGATGATGTTGATTGGCCAATCGGCACAATCGGAGATCAAGAATGCCAAGCAGCCCGATGCTGACAATCCATGAAGTTGCTGACTTACTGAAGGTCACCGAGGCGACGGTGCGGCGCTGGATCAAGCACAAGGAACTGGCAGCCGTGGAATTCAATCGAGAGTATCGCGTTGCGCGCAAGCACCTTGAGAAATTTGTGACGGAGCGCCTTACGATCGATCTGACTGACAACACCGCAGTGGACAAAGCGACTTCGAAATAAGCAGGTCTGCCCGTTCATCGGCATCCGACGATTCTCGTGAAAGGAACTCTACATGTTCAAACATATCTTAATTGCTACCGACGGATCCGAACTTTCTGAACTTGCTGTCGACCAGGGACTGGATCTGGCAAAAGCGATGTCAGCGAGCGTGACGGTCGTGACCGTGACGGAACCACATCCCGTTGTTGGTAGCTTTGAAACCACACTCGCGTTTCCAACTGAGGAATACGAAAAAGGTGCAGAATTATTAGCCTCCAAACGATTGGCGCATGTCGCAGAGAAAGCCGCGGCAATGGGCGTAACTTGCAACAAAGAACATGTGAAAGATGTGGAGGCGGCAGAAGGCATATTGCAAACCGCGGAGCAAAGACAATGCGACGTGATTATTATGTCGACACGCAGCCGGCGCGGACTATCCAGAATGCTACTTGGCAGCCAGGCAAACAAGGTTGTTACTCAGAGCCCGATACCTGTGCTTGTCTGCCCGCCGCCCGCGTAATGCGTTAGGCTGATCTGCCACACGCGTTGACCCGCGGCAAAAACTACGCGGAAGCCACGGATTGCAATTGCACTGACCAGCAATTTGGTGCGTGCAACTATGGCAGCACCTACTTTTTGATTGTCACAACCTGATACACTGAACCAACTTTTCTTTAAGCAGCAGATTGATTTGAATTTTACGACTTTAGTGCACTTGCATACAATTTTTTATTGAGTACATGAGATGACACGGGCACGATCGACGAATTGCTGATTGGTCACCCAATCCAACTGGCCAACCGCGAGATCAAACCTTGCTAAATCAACCAGAGAATAACGGTTGTTTTTTGCATCGGTTCTGTTGCGACTTTTAAAGTGACTCGGACTAGATCGTCTTTGGAAACTCTCGCTCAGGTTCTTACAGGTAAGAACGCCTATAGCTCATCGAGCGAAAGCATCAGGTACAGACGTTATTGCGGTGCTATTGAGCATCTTTGATTTTATCTTGACTTCAACCGCAACGCGAACTTTGGCAACAGATCATGGCAAATGACCAACGCCGTTCAGCTTCACGGACCTCAAAAATACCGTCTCAAAGTTCGTCACTGGATGGTGCAATTGCGACGCTTGACTTGTTACTGACAGAACTTAGGACGGCTGGCGCTGAGGCCGACGAAGCGACCATACGAGCGATTCTTGAGGACATCAGATGCGTCGCTGACGTGATCGAAGAATTTGTCCGGGGAAAAAAGAAGTGATTTGCAACTAAATCAATCCCGCTGGAACTTTTCCCTTGGATCGACCAAGCCTCAGCTTCAAAATTTTCTTCAGACTTTCTGGCGCCTTCGTTATCGAGAATAAAAAGCTCAAACCTACCTTCGTTCATAGTCCTTTTGCGAAGCCAAGAACTCGTCGATCACCTTGCGACCGAGTGCCGGATAGTCCGTCGTTATTCCATCAACTCCCATTGCCAGAAGCTTCTGCATTGCGTCCTCGTCGTTGACTGTCCATACGATGACGTTGATCCCGAGTTCGTGCGCAACGTTGATTTCCTGCTTCGTCACCTCTTTGTAGTAGGGCGCCCATATCTGCCCATTAAAATGATGCATGGCCCGAGGAGCTGACCCGTCGAACGCATCGATGTCCAAGCCTGCCAACCAAGGCGACCTCCCTTCTTGCCCGATCTGC
>NZGY01000161.1 GCA_002689605.1 Filomicrobium sp. | reverse complement strand
TGCCTGAAAATCCTGAGCCTTCATGGTATCCTCGCTAGTGACAAACCGTCAGTCAGCAAGGTCTCACAACATTTAGGCAGAACAGAGCCAAGAATTTGGGTAGGTCGTTTGAATATGCAGTCGTGTCAGAACGGCTTCACAACAACGAGGATGACGATGGCTATCATCAGCACAGCCGGCACCTCGTTCATAACACGCCAATAGCGTGCTGACTTCGTATTCTGGTCCGTGGCGAACAGTCTAACAGCCTTGCTGTAGTGGCCGTGTACGCCTGAGAGCACGAAAACAGCTGCAAATTTTGCGAGGAACCAATAGCTGTGGAACCATTCGGCCTGCCAGGCCATCCAGAGTCCCAAGACCCATGTCAGGATCATTGCTGGATTCATGATTATTCGTAGTAGCCGTCCCTCCATTATCTTGAGCGACTCGGACAGCTCAGAGCCTGCAGTCGCATTGCAGTGGTAGATAAAGAGGCGCGGGAGATACAGCATTCCGGCCATCCATGAGATCACTGCGATGATGTGGATTGCTTTGATCCAGTCATATGCATCATCGCCAAGCCATATGATCAGTGCGACAGACGCTGCGGCTGTAACTGCCAGCGCGATCGCAGCTCGGAATCCAGGCGATTGAGTGGTCGATGACATGAGGCATTCCCTCAAGGATAGCTCTTGGCCAATAGGTATAGAGGCGGATGCACATTAACTACAACGCGGCGCGTGGACCGCCCACAGCCTGGGTCTGTGTGAGATGTACAAGTTGGACCAACGGAAATAAGTTGTAATTACATTNTCTGGCTGTCTGNCGAGTATCACTTGAACAAAGTTCATAAGCATTGAGACTGGATACTAAGTCGTGTGATGACCGGTGTGCCGTAGGATCATAAACTAAAGAAATTTAGTGCTTATGCAACATATAAGCCCAGTCTCTTAATTGAAAACAACTCTTGTCTGGTATTCAGGTANTGAAGAGTAAGGATGGTGTGTGGAGGTGTGTGCAGCTTTGATCGTTCAGCTGAAGACTATCTCGACCGATGCAGGTTATGCGGATGTTAGTGGAGTTCGTATCGTGACATGCAACTGTTGGGCATTGGAAGTTTTTATAGCTCGATTCTACTTCGTTCCCGCTCCCTTCTTAGATCCTTAAAAGTTATTTTTATGACTCTTATGCAGTGGGTTACGGCAATAAGTTGGTTGCTCAGTTTTGCGCGCAAGTTATCCCTTGTGAAANAACTCGAAGTCTAAATCTGGTGTNNGTNGGAAGACNGAGACACAAGCTCAAAAAAACGCNAGATTTCCGGTGGTCCAAGGTCACAGTGTNTAGTCCGAATNAGTGGCATATGTTGTGGATNANAGTTGGTAAGCTGTTATGAAATCTTGTCGTCAACAGGCCTGGAGATATGGCCGCCGAAAGCTTCCACTTAGTCTATAGTGTGGATGACTTTGTTGATGGCTCCACAGTTTTGCTGTTGGTAAGCCGCTGTGACGTTGACGTGTTGAACAAGCGCTGGGATTTCCACATATGCCTGACACTGCGGCCAGCTTTTTTCACCTCCACCTCGTATCGGATTCGACCGGTGAAACTCTGACGACAATCGCTAAGGCTGCCTCTGTGCAGTACCCTCAGATTAGGGCGATTGAGCATGTTTATCCGTTGGTGAGAACGGAGCGCCAGTTGGACCGTGTGCTTCAGGAAGTAAAGTCCGCGCCGGGTGTTGTCCTTTACACAATCGTCGACCGTGATCTTACAAATACTCTCGAAAAGCGGTGTCGTGAGCTACAGGTTCCATCACTGCATGTGCTTGANCCGATCATGAAGGTGTTTGAGAGTTTCCTCGGTGCTCCGCATACTCCAGTCGTTGCTGGACAGCACACACTCGACGCTGATTACTTTCAGCGGATTGATGCGCTTAACTTTACGATGGCGCATGATGATGGACGCCTGCCGAACGACCTTTCGGAGGCCGATATTATTATACTTGGGATCTCAAGAACATCGAAGACGCCGACCAGCATTTACTTGGCGCAGCGCGGGTTCAAGACATCCAATGTGCCGTTGGTACCCTTAGTTCCCTTGCCGCAGCAGTTGCAGCAAGCTGAAGGTGTGTTTGTTGTCGGATTGGTAGCTTCGCCAGATAGGATTGCAGAGATCCGTCGTAACCGTGTGCGTTTTCTCGCCGATCGGGACATGGGAACGTATGTCGACAGGGAAGAGATCGCGCGAGAAGTGAGAGATTCACGGCGCCTGTTTGCCAAACATGGTTGGCCTGTCATCGATGTCACAAGGCGTTCAATTGAGGAAACTGCGGCGACGATCATCAAGCTATACTCGGATCGTAGTGGCACCACTGGTGTCGAAGATGGAGATGCTGCCAGTGAGTCTTGAGATCGGGAGTGATGCGCCGGCGGAACTAGTTCTTGCTTCTGGCAGTGAGGTTCGAAAGCGGTTACTTGCTGCAGCAGGGGTTGATTTTGACGTTCTGCCATCTAACGTAGATGAGGATGCTGTTCGCGAAGCTCTAGGGTCTGCCCAGGACGAGATGGTTCCCGAGGATCTGGCTGAATTATTGGCTCGCGCGAAACTGGAAGATGTTCTTAGCCGGACCAGCAAGCGTCTAGTTCTGGCAGCTGATCAGGTTCTTTACTTCGATGGCNGGTATTACGATAAGCCGAAAGACAATGACGAGGCCCGTGCTCATCTTTTGGCTTTTCGGGGGCGTACGCATTCTCTCCATACTGCGCTAGTCCTTGCCGAACATGGCGAGGTTGTCTGGACGCACAATGCGGCTGTCGATGTCACGATGCGTGATTANTCACCAGCATTTGTCGGACGTTATCTTGCATACGTAGGAGGCAGGGCGCTGCAAAGTGTCGGGTGTTATGAGNTCGAAGGTGTGGGCGCTCAATTGATTGAGAAGATNACTGGNGACTATCANGCCGTGNTGGGTNTGCCAGTATTGCCTCTGTTAGCCGAACTTCGAAANCGTGNTGTACTTNAGAGCTGATACCCNTCTTTCTATCCCGTGTTTATTCAGATGGAGTAATGGATCGTGCTGATCGTCGGACTGACGGGATCAATCGGGATGGGCAAATCGACAATCGCTGGGCGATTTCGATCGCAGGGCGTTCCGGTAATCGATGCAGACGCGATTGTGCATGAGCTCTACGAAGGTGAAGCGGTTGCCCCTGTGGAAGCNGCGTTTCCTGGTAGCGTCGTGGACGGCAAGGTTGATCGCGCAAAGCTCAGTCAGTCGNTGATGGCTAAGCCGGATGGTTTCAAGGTTCTCGAGCAAATTGTGCATCCGCTGGTGCGTGCCAAACAGAAGGCATTTCTCAAAACGAATGCTGACGCAGGTGAGCAGTTTGTCGTGATTGAGATCCCGCTGCTCTTTGAGACCAACGGCGACGCGCGCGTAGATGTTAGTGTCGTTGTGTCCGCACCTTATGAAATGCAGCGTCAACGGGTGCTTGAGCGGCCCAATATGACCGCGGAAAAGTTCGAGCCGATTCTGGCCAAACAGGTTCCAGACGAAGAAAAGCGGCGCCGTGCCGATTTCGTTGTGGATACTGGCCAGTCGGTTGAAGGCAGTTTTGCTGAGGTCGATGCTATTATAGAGGCACTGCGAATTCGTAAGGGAACTGCCTATCGCAGCCATTGGATGGACTGATATCTGCACATCTCGTGCTTCAGAGGGCCCGAACAGGGGAGACTAGTATGCTGCGCGAAATCGTCATGGATACCGAGACAACGGGTCTTAATGCCAAGAATGGCGACCGACTGATCGAACTTGGCTGTGTTGAGATCGTCAATCGCATCCCAACCGGGAATGAGTATCATGCCTTTATCTTTCCCGAAGATCGGGAAGTGCATCCGGAAGCCGANGCGATCCACGGTATTTCAANCGATTTTCTGCAAGGAAAACCGATATTTCGCGAAGTCGTTGATTCCTTTCTGGAGTTCATCGGTGACTCCAAACTTGTGATTCACAACGCGAACTTTGATATCGGCTTCATCAACATGGAGCTGGGACGGCTCAGAATGCCGGCCATTGGCATGGATCGCGTCGTTGACACTCTGGCTATTGCGCGACGCAAACATCCAGCCGGACCCAACAATCTGGATGCGCTTTGCAAACGCTATGGCATCGACAACAGTGAGCGCGATAAGCACGGCGCTATTATCGACTCGCTGTTACTGGCAGATGTCTATGTCGAGTTGCTCGGTGAACGCCAAGCTGCACTTGGGCTTAACGCACAGTCAGACATTGGCAATAGTGCAGGCAAAGAGGGTCGCAGCAGGCAGGCTGTGCAAGCCAAACAAAGACCGGTCGCACTTCCACCGCGTTTGTCAGACGAGGCACGGCGCATGCACGCCGAATTCGTCGATAGCCTTGGTGAGTCGGCTATATGGAAGAAGCGAACAGNNAGTTAGAGCAGAACTAGTTGATAAGCGGTTTCTCTTCTGATCCCGATTCCATCTGCTGCTTGCGCTGAACATAGAGCGATGCAAAGTCGATTGGATCAAGGAAGAGCGGAGGAAATCCGCCTTCGCGTGTGAGATCTGCGATAATCCTGCGAAGGAATGGGAACAGGATTGACGGACAGTTTACTAGCAAGAATGGCTCAAGTGCATCGGCTGGTAGGTTCTCTACGTGAAACATTCCGCCGTAAACGATCTCAAGATCATAGATGACGCCANNCTTGCTTACCGCGTTGGNCTTAAAGTCGATTGTGCACTCGTAAAGATTGGTCTTTACGCTACGAGCATTCACGTTGACCTCAATATTNAGATTTGGGTTCTCGCCAGGGCCATTGATCAAGTTTTCGACATTTGGGCTCTCGAACGACAAGTCCCGAACAAACTGGGCAACGACCCNGATAGTCGGATCTGGAGCTTCGTCGCTGATTCCGTTTTTGTCGTCTTCGGCCATTTTGACTTCCCAGGTTCGAGGTTTGGCAGCGGGCTAACACGCGGTCTTATTACCGGCAATTGCTAAGAATCAAAAAAAATAGACTCAGTCGCGAGTGTTTTCGCCACGGGGCTGGTGAACGGTCTTTTCGTCAACTCTGACAAAGTCGCCATCAATGACTGGNCCACCACTTTTGGATGCCTGAGATGGCCCAGTTCCTGGATTCGGGTTGTTTTGCGGTGGTTCCTGCTGTCCCATTCCGCTCATGTGGACATGGACGCTNGCTGATGAGACGAATCTTTTGAGGCACCATTTTGCNATGAAATGNCGGANTGGCGGGATAANNANNAAAAAGCCAAAGCTGTCAGTCAAAATNCCTGGTGTGAGCAGAAATGTGCCCGCTATTAGCAGGAACATGCCTTCGACAACNGGCATAATCGGAGGTTTGCCACTGTTTAGCTCTTGATTAATCCGNGCAAACGTTTGCAGTCCCTGCCTTTGCAGAACCGCTGTCCCGACGATCGCTGTCAGGATCACAATTGCGATTGTCCACCAAAAGCCTATATTGCGGCCGAGCTCNATGAGCAGTGCCAACTCGATAATNGGTACACCGATAAATAGCAGTAGCATTGAGAGGCGCATTTGGGCTCCTGGTCGCCGCTCGACCCATCTGAGACTTACAGATGGCTTAAGATAACGTGATAAACAAGNTTCGACAGTAATGAATTGGTTGGCTTGCTAACTTCAATAATCTAAGTTCACTGGACGTACCGTATAATAATGTGCTGGAAGGAAGAGTAGCGGGCTGGATAACTGCTCCTTCCGGGCCTACATAGACATNGACGACGTTAATCTCCTCCGAGAAAGCCAACAGCATGCAAGGCAACATCGATATCGTCACTCTGCTATCTTTGGTGGTGGCGATCATAGTTATCCTGAAGCTCCGGAGTGTGCTCGGGCGACGCACCAATGAAGACGAGGCAAGAATTGACCGTCAGATGCGGGCGCGCCAGGCAAGGGAACAGGCAGCAGCTGCAGGTGATAAAGTTGTAACGCTTCCTCGTCGTGAAAACGACGATANGCAGCCCGTCCCACANAATAATACGAGCCGCGAGGACTTCGAGGAGCGTATGCGCGACCTCGGTATCCGCAACTCTGAAGTCGAAAAAGCGCTTCTGGCGATTGTCCAACGCGATGGTGCGTTTGATCTTGANCACTTCATGTCAGGCGCGAAACAAGCCTATGANATGATTGTGACGGCGTTCGCGGAAGGTAATCGCAATCTTCTGCAAGATCTTCTTGATGATGAAGTCTTTGAAGGTTTTGAAGGTGCCATTACGGAGCGGGAAGAACGCCAGGAGCAGGTGGACCAGAGTTTCGTTGGCATCAAAAAGGCCGGCATCATTGAAGCTGACCTCAAAGGCAGTGAAGCTAGCGTCACAATGAAGTTCGTTAGCCAATTGATCTCGGCCACGCGAGATAGCGAAGGCGAAGTTATCAGTGGCGATCCTCAGCGTGTGATGGAAGTCACGGATATTTGGACGTTTGCGCGCGATCTCAGTTCACAAAATCCGAACTGGAGACTTATTGCGACGCAAGCGCCGCATTAACTCTAAGGCTTNTTGTTTTTCGCTTGATGTGATGGGGACTTTGCAGCCGGAGTTTCGCAATTGTCGGCTGNAATCTATGAAGCNGTAGACTTTGCCTCGTTGNCGCGGTGGCGGTCGGACGTAGGGCAGTCCGCGTCATTGACCGGATTTGCCGACAGNCATCGAGCACTGGTCGCGTTGCAGGATGGTGGCGAGCGACCGGNACTCATCGCACGGNTAGCNGACCTCAGTGGGCAAGCTGCTGGTTTAGCTGATAGCTGCTTGGACGATGAGCAAGCTCGATTGTTCTTCGAACAGCATTTTCNNCCATATCGGGTCGTCCATGACGAGAGCCAAGGGCTTTTGACCGGCTACTATGAGCCGGTGGTAAGGGCGTCGCGAGCTCGTTCAGCCAAATATCGCACTCCTTTGTTTCTTCGCCCGCCTGATCTGGTGGATCTTCCCAAAGAGAAGGCTCAGTTGGTCGACAGTGTCCCTTTCAGCCACGCAAGACTGGTTGGAGATGCGCTTGAGCCNTACCTGGTNAGATCGGAAATCGAGGGGGGCTGTCTGAGTGCCTACAAACTCGAGTTTGCTTATCTTGAAGATCCAGTTGAAGCGTTTTTTATGCAAGTACAGGGCTCGGGCGTCCTGAAATTTNCCGAAAATGAGNTGATCCGCATAGGGTNCGATGGCAAAAATGGTCATCCATATACCTCAATCGGTCGTCTGCTGATTGATCAAGGTCTTATGGCGCCGGAAGATATGAGCCTGCAAAGCCTAGGAGACTGGCTGAGAGCTGATCCGGAGCGCGGACAGGAGTTGATGCGCGCGAACAAGTCATTCGTATTCTTCAAAGAACTTGGGAGGGCTGAAGATGTTCGGGCGACCGGCGTTTACGATTTACCACTCAAGGCAGGCACAAGCTTGGCCGTTGACCAAACCTTTCATCAAATTGGAATACCAGTATTTGTGAGCTCAGGTAGTCTAGGTCACGCGCCTTGGTGTCCTGGTGGTTTTCAGCGCTTGATGATTGCTCAGGATGTCGGGTCAGCGATTGTAGGACCCGAGCGTGGAGACATCTTCTTTGGTATCGGTGACCAAGCCGCTGCGGCTGCAGGAGTAACCGCCAATATGGGAAACTTCACGGTGTTATTGCCGAAGGAACTGAGTGCCTAATGTCGTCCGGGTCCGGAAAACGCAGGAAGGGGACGCGAAGCCTCAATAATGAGGATCAGGCACTTTGGCAGGCTTTCTCCAAGACCGTTAAGCCGCTTTCCGGGCAGAAACATATCGGAAAAAAGGCCGAAACTACTAAGCCTGATAGTGATTCACGTGAAACAAAGACCTCGGCTGAGCATAAATCAAACTCTCCAAAGCCGGTGATTTCGCCAACGCAATCGACAAAAAAGAGGCCCACGCTCTCGGTCAAACCGGCGCCAGGACTAAGCGATTTCGATGATAAGAAGATCCGTCGGCTTAACTCAGGGCGACTGAAGGTCGAGGCTCTCCTTGATCTCCACGGTATGAGACAAAATGAGGCTCTTGCCGAGTTGCGTCGGTTTCTGGGGGCGTCGGCTAATAAGGATTATCGGACCGTACTCATCATCACAGGCAAAGGGTTTGCGCGAAGTGACGACGAGCGGGAATGGTTTGACAGATCTGACCGCGAGAGGGGTATTTTGCGCCGGATGTTACCCAACTGGCTGGAACTGCCGGAGTTTCGATCGATTGTTGTCAGCTATACCAGCGCTGGGCCTCGCCATGGCGGCGACGGAGCATTCTATGTTCAGCTGCGCAGTCGGCGCCGACGCAGCTGATGGAGCAAAATNCANGTCNNGCNNNCAGTGNTTNNTANATGNNTGNCNTGGCTATNTTNTTGCGGATNGCTTATTGACCGCANCCAGCCTGGCTCAGAGTGTTTACCGCAGCAGTNACACCGGACAATGAGTAGACATCTTCGATTGCCGTGCCGTCAGATGTTGTGCCNCGCACAAACATAAAANTGCCGCGCTTCATCGAGTCGATCAGCTTCAGTTCCTGGTTNGGATCCTCGACAAATGCCTTGTCACCNTTTGTGAANANCGAAAAGCGTGANGATCCNATTTGAATATTCACCTTACTGCCGCTCTGAAGTGGNTTACCGATTTTTACGCTGACTTCGGCTTTCACGCCGTCATTGGGCCAGGACGAAACGTAGAAATAGCTTCGTTCTTTTGCGTAACCAGCTGGTTTTGTCTCTCTTGGCTGGGCGGTCAGGAAGCAGATNGTTGCCGGACTCCCGCTATGGGCATAAAGGACCCAATCCTTGAATTTCTGGACGACCTTTGTGCTTTGCGCATGTGCTGACGTGCCTGCGACGACAACAATCATGGCCAGTGCTGCACCAAGGGTAAACTTTTTTGACATAGGTTCCTCGCCGTTNNGTGACTTTTGCTCCGCCCCNACAATTTCCAAGAGCGTATAAAATGGGTTGGGCCCGTCTGTCACCCCGTTGAGCGAATAAAACGTTGACCGTGATGATGTTTCGCGGGTTTGGACACCGGCGCTCCTTCACGCATTGNACGATCGGCAAACCGTGACATTGATTTTACGCGATCGTACATCACGATCGCGCCCGCCATAGCGACATTGATGCAGAATCTGGTTGGAATTTTGATCGTATAGTCACACTCGGACAGCAATTCGTCTGAAAGTGAGCCTTTTTCAGGACCAAGTACATAGGCCGCCTTCATCGGATGTCTGAAGCTGGGCAGGTCGATGGCGTCATCGAGCAGTTCGATTCCGACCAGTTTGCAGCCCTGAGGCAGGGCGAGTGCATCGACATTTTGCCAGTTATAGTGCGGCAGATGCTGTGAGCCTTTGGATGTGTCGGCCTGTGCCTCCAGTGCTTTGTATGTCGCCCCAACTGTAAATGTGAAACTCGCCCCGAAACCATGGGCGGACCGCATGAGATTGCCGAGATTGAGGGATTTTGAGATCCGCTCGGCGCCAATGGCGAAGTATCCTCTCGATTGTGGTGGCCAAGCCTCCGATACCATTTTGTCTAACCTTGTGCTTAGAGTGGCAACCGAATTCATAACCGATTGCCAGTGGNTTCAGTACGAATGCCAAAAGACNATCGGATAGAGAGGGGTCACACATGAAAGCGCTGTTATGCAAGTCTCTTGATGGTCCAGATGCACTCGAAGTTCAGGAGATCGAGCCACCAACGCCNGNAGCGGATCAGGTAATCGTGCGGGTGCGAGCTGTTGGATTGAACTTTTTGGATACCCTGATGACGCGGGGAAAATATCAGTTCAAGCCGCCTTTGCCGTTCTCACCAGGTGGAGAGGTAGCCGGCGATGTGTTGGCTCTCGGAGCGAACGTCCGGGGCCTTAACGTTGGTGACAAGGTTTGTGCATTTGTGAGCTGGGGAGGCGCACGCGAGCAAATGGCGGTTGCTGCGNCTAGCNTTATCAAAATGCCGGATGCTGTCGATTACGTTACTGCTGCAGGTATAAGTGTGACTTATGGGACTGCCATGCATGGCCTGNGCGATCGAGGCAGGTTGCAATCCGGCNAAACAGTTGCCGTCCTGGGTGCTTCTGGAGGCGCCGGCCTGGCAGCTGTGGAGATAGCGAAGCTGATGGGGGCACGGGTCATTGCAGCTGCGTCGAGCGCTGAGAAGCTGGACGTTTGCAAGGATCATGGTGCTGACGACTTGCTCAACTACTCTGAAACGGATGNGAAAGAGGGGTTGCGGGCGCTTACCGATGGGCGCGGTGTGGATGTCATATATGANTGCGTTGNTGGGCCTTATGCCGANCCAGCGCTCANAGCGATTGCCTGGATGGGACGTTACCTCGTTATCGGTTTTGCCGCCGGCGACATTCCGAAGTTCCCGATAAACCTGATGCTACTGAAAAGCTGCGATGTCGTTGGTGTGTTCTGGGGACANCAGGTTGCGCGCGATCCCGATCAGCATAGAGACAATATGGAGCAAGTCCTCGACTGGGTGGCTGAAGGCAAGCTCAAGCCGCATGTTCATGCGACCTATCCCCTTGAAGATACAGGTACGGCAATCCGACTTCTCGACCAGCGAATTGTGAAGGGTAAGGTCATCGTCACGGTATGACCGACACGCAAACACCAATGATCGGCGATGGCCGGCATTTCCTATTGAACTGAATGGAAGGACGATAGAATGGAACTCGGTTCGGGGATATCAGCTGTTGTGACAGGCGGAGCGTCAGGGCTTGGTGCAGCAACAGCTCGCAAACTGTCCAGTCATGGCGTCAAGGTTGGTATTTTCGACCTGAATGAGGAACAGGGCAAAGCTGTTGCTGATGAGATTGGTGGCGTATTCGCGAAGTGTGACGTGACCAATGAGGACGATGTTGTCTCGGCTCTGCAGACCGTCCGCGACGCGCACGGCCAAGAGCGCATTCTAGTTAACTGTGCCGGTATTGCGATTGGGAAGCGTCTGCTGAAGAAGGATCGCGAAACTGGAACCATCACGCCGCATGACGTGGCCTCGTTCAGTAAGGTGGTCCAAATCAACTTGATTGGCACATTCACTATGATGTCGAAGAGTGCCGCTGGCATGGTGACGCTTGATCCAATCAACGATGACGGCGAGCGTGGCGTCATTGTTTCCACCGCATCTGTAGCTGCTGAAGAAGGCCAAATCGGTCAAGTTGCTTATTCTGCATCCAAGGGCGGCGTTCAATCGATGACACTGCCTTTGGCGCGCGATTTGTCGAAAGACGGTGTTCGCGTCAATGCTATTCTGCCTGGCCTGTTTCATACGCCAATGTTCGACGGCCTGCCGGACGAAGCAAGAGATGCCCTGGCAGCGAGCGTGCCGTTCCCGTCACGACTGGGTTCGCCAAACGAATATGCGCAGCTGGTCGCAGATATATGTCAGAACGTCATGCTAAACGGTGTGAACATAAGACTAGACGGTGCGGTTCGTCTGGGGCCCAGATAGCGGAAGGTATTCGCAAACTTCATAAAGCATGAGAAAAGTATTTTTCCATAAAGGGATGGAAACAAATATTTATTAGCGATTTACGCGGTTGGAATGAGTTCTATTCTCAGCTACGAAAGGGGCATCATTTCAACCTGTTGAGTATGTGGTTCCGGCATGGAGTACCGTAGTTGGCATAGCCGCGCATTTCGAAGCGCTGTGCTTGTCTCTTGTTCAGTTGTGGGGTTGGGGCTTGCGTCTTGCTTCGCCGTGTTGGTCGGTGTTGGTCTCGCGACTATGGTGCCCGGCCCGACTTCCTTGTCGGGCAACGGCTTGGTGCGAGCTAGCCAGCCGGATGAGACACAACGGTATTCCAAAGTTCTCTATGAGACAGACTTCTTGCGCGATTTGCAGAATGGCAAAGTCTTCAAGCGATTGAAGAGGCTCTGTTCGGCTCTGATGTAGTTTTCCCTTCTAACTCCTGGCGCCGGCGAGGCATTGGCGGGGCGTAAGTCGCTCGCCGTCACGTTCAATCATGCGG
>NZGY01000160.1 GCA_002689605.1 Filomicrobium sp. | reverse complement strand
TCGCCTGAAGTGCGTCACTCTTAGTCTGTGCAGGGTTCAACTAGCCCTTATAGGCAAGGCTTACGCTGCCCGTTGTTTATTTGTTTCATTATGGATCTAGGCGGGGATAACTCAGCTACGTCTGAGAGAGTGCGCGACTTCGCTTGGATCTTCCCCAGCTGAACACAACCAATAAGCGCTGAATCTTTCTTTCTCGCATATCAATGCCTCGCAACGGTAACCGCGCGCGTGCGTTGTCCCCGTCGTTCACCTTAGAGTTAGGTTGATACCTCTGTTCGATCTGAGTGTGTGCATTAATAGTCATGATACAGATTAAATTGTTTTTACTTTCAACCCAGAAAGGAGGTTCTCTGATGCAACTGGCAGTCAAACGGCTCATATCTCACCAGATGATGGATCATGGCGTGGACTTGATCCGTTCTGAAACGCGCTCAGTTCCAGACATGAGTGTCCCTATTGTGCATGGCTTTATCTCACGGGTGATTGCTTCGGTTTATGAGATTGACGTTGCGCACCTTCTTGCTCCGACACGCGGAACTGCAACGATCGCACTTGCTCGCCAAGTTGCAATGTATCTGGCTCATGTTGGCTGCGGTCTCACGCTGACAGAAGTCGGTCGCCAGTTTGGACGTGATCGCACGACAGTAGCCCATGCCTGTGAGGTCGTGGAGGGACGCCGAGAGGATGAGAGCTTTGATCAGATGATTGAACTTCTTGAACAATCAGTTGCGATGCTGCAGCTCAATGAGGGAGAAGGGTAATGGTAGATGTTCGCAATGAGAAGAGTGTTTTGGATTGGCTGCGGCGACGACGGCAGAAGGATGGTCGCCAGATGATTTCGGAAATCGAATACCGGGCTGGAGACCGTATTCGCAAAGACTTTTGGCAAGCCCGAATGACACCGAATATTACGATGAATTATAGCTCTGCTTTCGGCGGGATGAATAGCAGTTTCGGCGGTGATCGGGCGTTGAATCTCCAGCAGGCCGCGCTAGATGCCCGGGAGCGTGTCCGCATAACTTTGGACGCGGTTGGTAGCGATTATTCAAATCTGCTGATCGACATTTGCTGCCTGGATAAGAAACTAACTGATGTTGAATTGCAGTCGGGCTGGCCCAAGCGCTTAGGAAAAGTGATCTTGCAGCTCGCGCTTCGGCAGCGTGCAAGGCACTACAAGATGGATCGCGACGCGCCGAGTTCGCATGACATGGAAGGTGCTATCCGGCACTGGGGTGGCGACAACTATCGCCCTACTTTAGAATTTGACCTGGAGAATACTGCAAGTTCGGATGACTGATGTCTGCCATTCAGTTCGCTCTCTTGACGACACCTCAGCCTGTCTGCCTAATCATCGCCTCATGTCGGATGCGTTCAATCATCGATTTTAGTCCATTCGATCGCTGCGGGGTCAGATGTTCCGATAGGCCGAGTTGGTTGAACGTCGACAGTGCATCCACCTCGAGGATCTCAGCGATGGTCCGTTCGTTGTAGACTTTGAGTAGGATTGCGATCAGGCCCTGCACAATCAATGCATCGCTCTCTCCACGGAAGCTCAATCGCGCTGTCGAACTGCCATCAGACGTTGCCTCGCTGGGAACGAGCCAGACTTGACTGGCGCATCCACGCACCTTCGCGGCATTGGTTTTCTCCTCGGGCTGGAGCTTTTCCATCTCGCGACCAAGCTCAATGACATACCGGTACTTGTCTTCCCAATCATCAAGGAACTCGAAGTCTGAGATGATGTTCTCGATAGTCATTTTATTGAAGGCCTTTGAAATTGAACGACGCGAGAGTGTGGCACGAGTTGAACGACCCGTGTTGAGGATCAAGCAGATGAAGAACAGTTTGGTATACGCTGTGCAGGGCCTGAGGGATTAGACGTTTCTACATTTTCAGCCAAGGTTAACATACGTTTAATCCCTGAAGCGCAGGATGTCTGATGGCACGTGTAGCACATGGGACAACTTTTGCGGGTATGTCATGAAATCTTTCGGATTACGGATTGTTACGGCAACCTGCCTGCTGCTCTCAGTGGGGGTTATCATTAATGTCGTATTTCTGCAGCGGGGGACTAACGAGCACGAGTTGAGCAAAGTCGCTCAGTCGAAGGCGGAGGCAGTTGCAGTCCCCGGACGAAAGCTAGTGCAGGCAGTTCAACGAGAGCTTGGCGCAAAGGGCTATCTGCCTAAGAGACCAGATGGCCGGCTGGATGTTGTGACACGGGCGGCTATACTAGCGTTTGAAACCGATAACAACTTACCCTTGACGGCAAATCCTTCAGACCAACTCCTTCAGGCTCTCTTGCTTGGTGCCGCAGTTCAGGCTGTTACAGATCGCCAAAGCCCAGGAGATGAGGTTCCAAAGCTTATTCGGGTCGTGCAGCATTTGCTTTCGAAGCACGGATGCGGAAACCTCGATATAACCGGAAAGCTGGACAGCCCCACGAAGCGTGCCATCGTTCATTGCCAAGGCAAACTTGCGATAACCACTGATGGTCGTATTACGGCCTCTCTTGTTGCCAAGCTGCAGGCGTAGATCCTCAAAAGCATATAAATCCACCGAATTGCATCCAGGCTCAATCGACTATGCGACTTAAGGCCAGTATTTGGGTTCAGGCTTATATTCGGAAATGCGATCGGGAAGGTATTCCTCTCGTTGTCATGCGCCATGGCGACGATGATGCAGGTGCGGTTTACATCAAGATCTCATTGCTGAACGGTCAGTCGATGCTTTTTGGGCCAGCGCCGCCCAGCGGGGATCCACTCGACGGCACGCCACAGAAATGGATTTCACAATTTGAGAACGAAGTGGTCGACGATCTTGTAGTCGATCAGTTTCTGGCATCTCAGATAAAGTTTGATCCAGATGTCTGGATACTCGTCCTTGAGGATCGGCAAGGCAGGCACGGTCTTGAGGATTGGCTAGTTCGCAGTCGAAACTGGCCGACGCTTTGATGAGCATGCCTGCGGTGCTTCTTGATTGGTCCATACTCACCATGCTGATTTTAAGTGGTGGATTTGAGTTTGAAGCAGTTTTGCAACACCATGTTGCTTCAAGGCACATGATGCGCTTTTGTTAACCAAATCACTGAGCAACTCGGATATACCAGCTAATGCACCGTCACGTTTCGCTCACGTGCGAGGCACAAGCTTCTAATTTGCGAGGTATAGGTGACCATGTGCACGATTCTCAAATTCGCACCAGCAACTGAGACCGGTGCGCAGCGAGAAAGCTGTGGACGGAGACAGAAGGCTGAGATCGTTCTTTTTCCAGGCGTTTGTTATGAGCGTGCTGCCAACGATGAGGCTTCAGAACTCCGTATCAGCAAACTCCGTAGAGATTATTTGATCCTTTAGCAGACCGGTGAGCGACCACATTCCTGGTCTGTAAATATCAATAATTAGCGCTGTTTTCGGCTTCGCTGTACTGCGAAGCATTCCAACGAATTCAGCTGCTCATCAGTTTGTCTTCTCAGCGCAAGCGCTCCTACTGGTGCTCGAAATATCGCGACGCCCTGAACGTATTTGAGACTTAGAGTTGGGGCCTGCTGGCTTGCACTCAGTTGCTCAATGTTCTTAGCCTCAAAGATCGAACCTGGAGCACGGAGCGTGAAGTCTACATCGATTTTGCGTTCTTCAATTCCGGGTACATAAAGAAAGTTGTCGCCGTTTGGCGCATGAAGCGACAAGCTCCAGCCAGGACCTGGCAGTTTTGCTTGGACTCGCACGTCTTGCTTGGACACATCAAAACGGCAAACCGCATAACGGATATCCGGCATCATAAAGGGTAGCTGTTGGGTGTCCGGAGCTACCGGTGGCATATAGCTAACCTGATTGGTTGGCAGATCCTTGACCAGGCTTGCATAAGCCGGAGACTCTGCTTCGCGAACTGCAGCGAGTGTCGTCCAGATGTGGATGATAAAGGCGGCAATGGTTGCAGCAAGTAGAAGGCGCGAATTCCCTCCTAATATCCGAAGCACTCTCATCGGCAAGCGATCCGTGTGATGGTGGGCAAGTTGAGGCTGCCTCGCGTGAGAACGTCCGTGCCGCCGCGCTCACTTTGCGCTTCGAGCACGACTACGAGCCTTCCGGCGCCGGCTGTTGGGAGCCAGTTATACGGACGTGCTTCGCGCGACAGGCGAATTGCGAATGAGCCATCCGCTCCGTAGGCGACTGTGTCGATGTTAAAGCTATGCCGATTTGCAGCGTTTGGTATCAGGCGCCCGCGTGTGTCGAAGACAGCGAGGCCCCACCATGGGGCATTGATCTTGCGCCCTTCGACAACATAGTCGCAGGAAGAGTGCAAGAGCCGACCTTTACTGTCTGACGTTGCTTCAAACCGATAGTTCAAATTTGCATTGTAGAGTAATTGCTCACGCGCGCTGAAGCGATTGCGTGTGTAGGGATCGGAATCTGTCCGACCAGCACCACTCCACCGCTTCCAGGACCCCTTTGTTTCGGTGTTAAAAGGCATTCCGTATTCGACGGCATACCAGCTTGAGGCTGTTCCACCGAACAGAGCGATGAACAGAAACACCGCGATTTTGGTAAATAGCCGCAAGCCTGACTGCAACTTTCGTCGCAGCTGTTGTAGGCCGGTCGGAATATTGATGCGCGGTGCCATTTCGTCAGTTCTATCCGTCGCTACTGAACACGTCCGCCTGACCGTAAGTCGGCGCGCTGATCACGCTGCTTGGCCTTCTTGCTACCTCCGTCAGCTGGTGCGTCGGGCTGCGGCAGTGGTCTGACGGCGATACCAGCGGCGACCTTCAATGCCCGGTTGAGTCGTTGCAAGGCTCGTTTCGTTTGGTCGCTGATCAACTTGTTAGCTTCCTGCGCGTTACTGGCGCCAGCAACAAAGTTTGGGTTCTGCGCGCGCAAAGCTGCCAGGCGTTGCTGTTCAATCACCTGAGTTGGATGGGGCTCTAGGCCCGGGATCGTTGGAATATCCATGCTCTTATGGGCGACCGACATGTAAGCCTGCCAAATGGCAGCTGGGACGCTACCGCCAGTCATGCCGCGGCCGCCGGATCGATAGACTGGTCTAAAGTTGTCACGTCCGACCCACACGCCAGTAATGTAGCGACCCGTGAAGCCCATGAACCAAGCATCACGATAGCTCGAGCTGGTTCCTGTTTTGCCGACTGCATGTGTGAAATCCAACTGCGCGCGCCTGCCGGTGCCGCTGGTGACAACTGTCACCATCATTTGGTTCATCTGCTCGGCAACGGTGCGGGAGAACACCCGTTTGGGCTTGGGTTCGTCGCGACTGCGGCTGTAAACCAGCTCACCTTGCGAGTTGTAAACATCGAGTAATGCATAGGGTGCGGCGCGGAAGCCACCATTTGCGAAGGACGCGTACCCACCGACATGTTCGATCGGGGTAATGCCGCGGTCACCCAGAGCCATTGAACAGGATGGACGAATACCTTTGATGCCCAGGCGATCGGTAAGATCAATGACATCCTTACGTCCGACCTTCAGCGAGATTGCGACGGCCGTCGTATTGAGGGAACGCCGCAGTGCATCAGTCATCGAGATGCGGCTACCGGAACCATAACTGCCGTTGTAGTTGCGCGGGCTCCAACGACCGCAGCGGACGCCAGAGTCACGTAAGGTCGAGCGGGATGTGTAGCCACTTTCCAGTGCCTTGGCGTAGACATAGACTTTGAAGGATGAGCCTGGCTGGCGTTTCGCGTGTGTGGCGCGGTTGAACTGGCTGGCGCCGTAATCGGTGCCGCCGACAATTGCGCGCACTGCGCCATCTCTTTCCATCGAAACCAGTGCGCTCGTGATTTCAGATGAGCGCCTGCGACGCTTACGTTTGCTGCTGCGGCGGCGCGTGGAGGTGCTCAGCTGCGAGGATACGGCCTGCTCGGCTGCTTGCTGTAGTGGAACATCTATGGTGGTGCGCGCCGTCAAAACAAAGTCGCGCTTGTCCTTGATCTTCTTTTGGATCTCTTCATAGGCGAAATCGAGGAACCAGTCCGGACTTTCGCCATCACGGATATCAACCGGCTGAGCAGGGTTGAGCCGGGCGTTGTAGACCTGTCCGGCAGAATAGTAGCCAGCCTCGACAAGGTTGGAGAGAACTTCGTTGGCACGCGCCCGCGATCGCGGGAGATTGACGTGCGGGGCGTACTTGGTTGGGGCTTTGTAGAGACCAGCCATCAAGGCAGCCTCAGCCATATTGATGTCCCGGACTGATTTACCAAAATAAAACTGCGAGGCGGCTTCAACACCGAAAGCGCCGCCGCCCATATAGGCGCGGTCGAGATAAAGCTTCAGGATTTGACGTTTGGTCAACCGCGCCTCTAACCAAAACGACAGGTAGACTTCCTTGAGTTTTCGGACAATCGAGCGTTCCGGAGACAGAAAGAGGTTTTTCGCCAACTGCTGCGTGAGCGTCGAACCACCCTGAACAACATCGTTCGCACGGATATTCTCGACCAAAGCGCGGAATGTACCGAGAAAGTCAACGCCAATATGTTCGAAGAACCTTCGATCTTCGGTTGCCAGCGTAGCCTTGATCATGACATCCGGGATTTCTTCCAATGGTACGGCATTGTTGAGATTGATGCCTCGCTTACCAATGACGTTCCCATCCTTGTCCTGGAACGTCACTGAGAATTGGTCCATTGCCAACCAGTTCTTTTCGTCAATTTCTTTGAATGCCGGTATCGCCAGCATGTACATCAATATGATACCGCCGGTCCCAAGGGTCAGGGCCTCAGAGGCCAGCTCATTCGCAACGCGGCGCCAGCCAGTGAGTCGGAACCGGGCCATAAAGCTCGACGTGGCATTGAATCGATCCTTGATCTTGCCCCAGATCATCGACAACGACGAATCGATCCACGCATCGAGGCCGAGCCAGTCAATCACCCGATGTCGGCCGCCTTGCCTGAAAAACCAATCGCTCAATGGTCCTGTCCCTGGCTATTTCCGGTGCACGCTGAAGCTGTGGCGGCTCTGGTTGCCGTCCTGGATCGGACGCGAATGCGCGTCACATATGGCATAGCATAGTAATTGTGGTTATTTACCATCTCAAGTCATGAGAATGCGAGAAAATCTGTTGACCGCTTCTGAGCCCAACGCTGAGCCATTTTGGAAAACAAAAACGTTAGCTGATATGACCACTGCAGAGTGGGAATCATTGTGTGACGGCTGCGGGCGCTGCTGCATGCTGAAGCTTGAGGATGAAGACACAGACGAAATCTACATGACACGCATTGCTTGTAAGCTTCTCGATATCGGGAAGTGCCGCTGCCAGGACTATCCCAAACGGCATAAGAAAGTGCCGGATTGTCTACAGTTGAATGTTGAACTCGTTCAGAGCCTAAGCTGGTTGCCTGAGACCTGTGCCTATCGTTTGGTCGATGAGGGGCAGGATCTTGCCTGGTGGCACCCACTTGTTTCGGGGGATCCAGAAAGTGTGCATCAGGCTGGCGTTTCGGTGCGCACCTGGGCGATGGTGGAAACGCCAACCCGGGCGGAGGAACTTCATCGCTACCTCGTTATCGAGGAGGATTGAACTGTTTGAGGAGCTGGCTCAATGCCATTGTTGATCAAGGTCTTTTTGTATGGTTGGAAGTATCGGCAACTCAAGTTCGTTTTAACAACTGGCGTTGAATAATGCGGTTGGCCAATGTGCGTACCATCGAGGCCCATGTTGGACGCTTAATCGCCAGCGGAACCTTAGTGCTGGTTGCGCGACCAGATGGCAAATTGAGCTTGCATTCCGGCTGAAACGACATTAATCACCGGTCTTCTGCTTGATTTCAGCTGCCGTAGCTCAGGGGTAGAGCACTCCCTTGGTAAGGGAGAGGCCGAGAGTTCAATTCTCTCCGGCAGCACCATTTCCTCTCCGAAATTGATTTCGTGCCTTGATCTCCTGCTCAAGCGGCCGCTGCGAGTGGCTCGGTTGTTTGGCTTGGTCTGGTAAGTGAGTTTCCCTCAGCTTGGCTAGCCGAACGAGAGAATTTCACAAAATCGCATCCTGTACCCTATGGAACAGCTGAGCTGGTGGTAGTTGCCTATCGTCGACTCATCGCTTGAGAGCAGTTCAACCCCTCCCGCTGCTCTCAAGCTTCCTCCCCCTCCCTTGCCCTAGGGCCGCTGGTTTCCCCTGACCAGCAGCCTTTTTCTTGGTGATTGTCCGGGGCGAGGTGGCAGAGTTGCTTCTCAGGAGTTGGGAGTAGTCACGTGTTTGAGAAAATCGAAGCTTGTGATCCAGTTCACAGACAGTCTCTTCGATCGGCGCCATATTGGGTTCATCAACAGCGGGAACGCGAGAGAAGCAAAGCAGACCACACCACCACCAACGTTCGCCACTGCTGGGGCGTAGGCCAGCAATCCCTCTCTTTACCTGCCTCACTAGACCGCTGGTCGCTTCCTCCCGGCCGGCGCTTTGTCATTCCAGGTTACCGGATTGAGCTAGCCGGTCGCGACAAGCGGTAGATTGGTTAGGAGGTTTTGAGGCTTCAGGCGGACGAGTTTCTTGTCGTCCATGGCCAATGCGAGATAAATCGGCTTTCCGCGCATATCTTCTTGCACACGCTGCTCGTCGCGAATTTCCATGCGATACAGCGCGACGATGCGTTGTTGATCGGCATCCGAAACGTCATCGCCGTTGTAGAGTGCGTTCAGGATTGTTGTTGCCTCGCGATCGAGGCCTATATGCCAGCGCCAGTTCTCATCCTTGATGGAGCGCGCCGGTTGGACATTGGTCTCCAGGGCAAGAAAATGTCTGAGCCACATCTCGAAGACCCGTGCGAGCGCATTGTTGGCAGGCCGGGTGTGGCGCATGTCGATCACTGTGTCGAACCGGTCTGAGCGTTCCCAGTAGATTTCGGAATTGTCATCGTCCAAGACGTCCAGCTCGACCTGGCGTTGCGGAATCTCGGTTTCTGTCAACAATTGGCCGATGGATGTCTCTCCGACCCGGGCCTGCATATCGACGATTTCCTGATCCGCGAGCATGATCATATCATTGTCGGTGCTGACAGATTGTTCGCGGAAGAACAGTTCGGCTGCACGGACACGCAACGGATCTTCGCAGTCGCGTAGTATGTTAGCCAGGATGACATGCACCAACTGGTCAATGAAGACCGGCGGGATGGCGATGCCGCCGGAGCGCATAAGAAGCAGATAAGCCATTTCCAAGGTGCCAGCGTCGGCCAGGAGATTGCGATAGGTCAGGACGACTTTGTAGTTCTCAGCCGCGTCCTTGTCCTCGAACTTGGCGAGCCGCGCTTCATCGACAGCGAGAAATGGATTGTCCATAAGCTCTTCGAACAGAGCAATCTCATTGTTGCAGGAGGTATCTATGGGGTGTACTTCAGGGCGTGTAAGGTAGGCGCGGATGAAGTCTGCTGTTGTTTCCAGCCAGCCATTATCGGCCTCCTGTACCAAGTGCAGACCTGCTGATTTCCAGAACCTAAGTTCCATTATCTGTCTCCCAGGCTTTGGCGTAGATCGGGCCACCTGATNTGCGCTGTTCAATTCTTCGGAATTGCTCGCGGATCTCACCGCTNTCGTCNAATGAGCGGTGAACGGCGAAGATCGTGTTCACGGGAACCTCTGCCACTAAATCGCGGACAAATGCAATTTCTTCATTGGCGACAGGAGCCGCAGAGGCTGCATCGGGAGCGCCGTAGTTCTCGACGAAATGAGCTGCCAGGTCGCTGGTGATCTGGGTTAGGTCAGCGTCGCNAATCTCTGCAACGCAAGTGAATGTCGCTCGGCCGAACGATTCGAGGCNAAGAAAACCATTGGCGAATGCCTGTTTTGTCTTACCTTTGATGTCGTCANCNGAAAGATGNGCGAAAGCGAATGCGCCTGAAATGGCCCATTCATCCGAACCTGCNGCTTGTTCGAAGACAAATTCATCGGTCGCATCGAATCTGATGGTCCGGAGNAGTCGTGCGCTGCTCATTGTTTGGTCAGCACATCTTCTGTAGTTTGGACAACAGAAAGCAGGGGTACTGACTGCGTTTTTGCACTGCCAGTGGCGAATAGTAACCCGCCGTCTTCGTCGAGGCCTTTGACCGTGACTGCCCCAGTATCGGCGCGTGGGATTGAGATCGCCGTGTCCTGCCCCGCCATGCGTTCCTGCCAATTCTGGTGTACGGGCCGAAAACCATCGTCCTGCCAAAGATTGAGCCAAGTCAGGAAATGCCGCGAGCACGACTCAATGAACTGAATATTCGTCAGGCCTTCGCAGCCCTCTTCGACAAGAGCCGTACGGTGACGATCGTGGCCGGGTTCTGCAGCTTCCGGGCCAAATTGAACCGTGACTGTAATTGCGACCACAAGCCAGTCTGGAATTTCTTCCGGATCCGTCGTCGCGCTGACCAGCGCTATGTTGCCTGCGATGGCATCGTTCACGCGTATCTGGTCTGGCCAGTGATATGTGACGCCGACTTGCGGCGGTGTCAGAACGCCAATGCAATCACCAATGGCTGACATGGTGAGTGGCAGAACCTGGATTGCCTTNTTGAGCGGGACTTCGGGTTCTAGAACAACTGCGAAAGATGCNGTGGTTGGATCATCAGCCCATATGACATCGCCGGCGCCGAGTTGATGAGAACTCGCTCCTTCGACCGCTGATGCCAATGCTGATGCTCNGGGTAAGTTGCGGCGCCCTTTGAGGAGAGGCGGCAGTTCCGGTTCAGCCAGCAAGCCGCTGGTGATATCGATAGGTGCGCTATTCTCTGTCTTATCCGAGTTCAATATCGCCCTCGACAGTATGGTTAAGGTCAGTGCCCTCTGCCGTCAGAACGACTTTGACTTTGAGGTTGCCGGAACCGCCCAAGTTGCCGTCGCGAACANCCTTTTCGATCTGCTGTTGTGATGTCACGCCGACTTGTTTTAGGAACTTGCGCATCGACATATTAAACTTGTCTTTGTCCATCTCGGATTTGTCTCGCTCATTGTTGGTCTTGTTTGCTGGCCTACTGGACGCGGACATTTCCTTGTTGGGATGTAAACTTGGATTCTGCAGTCCAATTCATCGATTGCAGACCAAAGGCAGCTGCAACACCGACTACCGCAATCAACACGATACTAAGGACGATTTCNTTCATTTGAGGCTCCTGTCATCAATTGGTGCCGCATAAACAGCATCATTGTTTGGTTCTAGCCGACTTCTCAACTGCCGTCGCTGTCTTTAGAAA
Organism: Filomicrobium sp.; assembly: GCA_002689605.1. Lineage (GTDB taxonomy): Bacteria > Pseudomonadota > Alphaproteobacteria > Rhizobiales > Hyphomicrobiaceae > Tectiglobus. Next base: position 14,119 of record NZGY01000160.1, on the reverse strand, counting down.
ATCGATCAGCGCATCGCGCTTCTCTTTTTCATTGATCTTTTGCAGTGGCATTTTTGATCCGGGCGTNAATTTGTCCGGGCCGAGCGCGAATAGCTTATCGATTGTTTCTTCTGACCAGACAATATTTAAGGACTTCAGTGCCCTAGAATAAGGGTAACCGGGCAAGGTCCCGATTTTCCTGCCAAATACGTTATGGAGCGTTGGGCCGGCCCGGTTCGCGTCGTCAGGGTGTAGCGTGTGGCATACGCTACATTTGCGCGCGAACTGTCTTTCGCCAAGTGAGATATCTTTCTTGANCTGAAAGCGNCTTGGAAACTTAGAGNTTACCTTNTCAAACGGTTTGCGTGNTGTGACCTGCCANGCGGTGGCGTGGTCATCTAAGCTGCCATAGTAAATTCGTGTTCCGCGGTCCGCAAAATCCATCGCCCAGATTGGTCCGAACGGGTTGCGATAGGTTTCCAGGAGTTGCCAGTCGCCTTGACGATAGACACGGATTTCTCCATCTCCGCCTCCGGTTGCAATCAAGCCTGGTTTGTTCAAGGCGGCAATTGAGAGGACCGGTTTTTCGCGTGGCTTTAGCTTGTGGACCAACTGATTGCTATCGAGATNNTAGATCCCGTTTGATCCATCAAGNGCACCAAAAAGAAACTGGTTGCTACCAGTCAGAAGCTTCAAGACGTTGATGCCCCAACCGTGNCGATAAGCAATGCGTTGAAGAGTGCCGGGCTCCACATTCCAGAGGCGTAACGTTCCGTCAGTGGCCGCAGAGAGGACTTGCTTGTCGTCGGTAGAAAAGGACACGGCATTGATCGGTGCCGTATGTCCTTTCAACACNTGCTGTATCTTGCCGGTTTCAAGGTTCCAAATGCGGACCGTCCGATCCCAGCTTGCCGTGACGGCCAGTTTGCCGTCTGCAGTCACGTCCAAGCCCAGGATCTTGGCGCTATGCCCTTTCATCAAATGCAGACGCNTGCCGGTTTTGAGATCCCACAGGTGCAGGGCGCCGTCGTCGCTACCCGATAAGGCNTTACTGCCGGGAACAAATCCGACTGCGCTGACAGCGCCGTCATGGTCATCGAAACGGCTGACTTGTTTCGCGCCACCATCCNCTGTGAGCTGCCACAGCATCATCGCGTAGTCGAAGCTGCCGGTTAGAATNCGNCCGGTCTTATGTTCTACCGCAACAGCTTTGACAGGACCACCGTGGCCTTTGAGATTGGCCGCGGCCGGCTTGACGGAAGTCTTTGTCGGTTTGTTTGCGATGGCGACCGTTGCCGCCAGCGTGGATATTACAAAGCTGAGGCCTACGGCAACACTAATTCCCGCGCGCTTCGAAAAAAGCGCGCGGGAAAGGTTCGCTAGAAGGTGGTACGCAAATGCCAGCAAGGCATCACTCGGCGGGTTGGACGCCGGCGGCGGATGGCGCTTCAGCGGCTTTCGCAAGCTCCTCCTCGACCCAGAGGTCGTGGTGCTCCTTTGCCCAGTTCATGTCGACATCGCCGNTTGTCATCGAGTCGATGGCGCCTTCCATGCCGACAGAGCCAATGTAGATATGTGCAATGATCACACAGATCAGGAACAGCGCCATGATGGCATGCCACAGAGACTGATACTGCATTTCCTGAATCGGCGTCAGAGCTGTTGGCAGGTTGAAACCGAAGTTGTTCAAGAAGATGAAGGTCTTCGCGAACATTGCTGACTCAAACGGGAACATGAGCGCCAAGCCGGAGAGGCTGATTGAAACGCCGCCCNAGATGACAAGCCAAAATACAATCTTCTGTCCCGCGTTGAACTTCTTCGCTGAGGNATGAACACCTTTGACAANCACGCCGCCGCCCTTTGCGAGCCAAGCCAGATCGCGCGGATGCGGCANGTTNTGGCGCACCCAGTTNACAAAGATGATGACCAGGCCAAGCATGAAGGCAAAGGCCACGTAATTATGGGTGAGTTTGCCGAGGTAGGCGAGGCNTGCNTAGGTTTCTGGTCCGAAGACCGGGATCAAGAATTGGCGGCCATAAAGAAGGTTCAGGCCGGTCAGAGCCAGGATGATGAATGATACAGCGAGGATCCAGTGACCGAGCCGCTCGAATGATCCGAAGCGCTGGATCATCTGCCCNGACAAACCGTGGTCAACGCGAATGCGACCNCGGATCAGATAAAACNATACAAGNAAGACGATCGTCGCTCCCATGGCGTANGCGCCATAGGTTGCCAACGGTCCTTCGCGGAACTTCACCCAGGACATCACCGAGGTATTGCCAAGGAACGAGCCAGTATATCCGCCACCCTGTTGAGCCATCGCATCGCGAACTTGCTGCTCGGTGGTCAGGCGCTGGTTCGTGCCACGAATAAGCTGACCAGATTTCTTGTCCGGGATTGAAACATTGCCGGTGGTGCCTTCGCGCATAACGCGCCAAATATCGGCTTCGGATCGGTTGCCGAGTGAGCCGCCCGGGACCTCTCCCTTCTTGAGTGCTTGATCTGGGATCTGTTGACGACCAGGAATTGGAGCTGGCGTACCTGCTCGCGGAACAGAATTTGTGGTTGCATTCGCAGGTGGACGAACGGATGACTGTGCCGAAGCCTCATCACTTGATGCAATCGGCAAGGCAATGACCGAGACCATCCAAATGATCGCCAGTAGGGCGATTGCATGGACCGACTGCCATTGCGCACAGCCTGAGAATTTTTGATTTGTTCGAGAGCGCATTCGTCAACTCCTCCCCACCCCATGCTGCAGCATTTCAAACGCCAGCGCGGTGAGTTGTACCTTATTTATCGGCGTCGTGCGGAGTAATATTCCGTGCACTCTAGCCGGTTGAGCAGAACAATTTGTATTCGCTCTGCGGCGTTAGGGCGGGAAATCCCGCCCTAAGCACAAGTCTCGACGATGTGTCGTTACAGGTCCAAGCCTTAGCCGGCCTTACCCTGGTAGGCCTTGCCCCANCCCCAAGCACCTGAACCGAAGCCACGGGCAACAACCCGCTCGCGGTAGATGTCTGAGACCACGTTGCCGTCACCAGCAAGCAGCGCCTTGGTTGAGCACATTTCTGCGCACAGTGGCAGCTTGCCTTCAGCAAGGCGGTTGCGGCCGTACTTCTTGAACTCAGTCGTGGACATGTTCTCTTCCGGGCCACCGGCGCAGAAGGTGCATTTGTCCATCTTTCCNCGGCTGCCGAAGTTGCCGACCTGCGGGAACTGAGGCGCGCCGAAAGGACATGCGTAGAAGCAGTATCCGCAACCGATGCACAGATCCTTAGAGTGCAGCACGACGCCGTCGCTGGTCTGATAGAAGCAATCCACCGGGCAAACTGCCATGCACGGTGCATCAGAGCAGTGCATGCAGGCGACCGAAATCGAACGTTCACCTGGCTTGCCATCGTTGATGGTGACCACGCGGCGTCTGTTGACGCCCCAGGGCACCTCGTTCTCGTTCTTACATGCAGTGACGCATGCGTTGCATTCGATGCAGCGCTCTGCGTCACAGAGGAACTTCATCCTAGCCATTATGCGTCTCCTTNTGCGCGCGAGATTTTACAGAGGGTTGCCTTGGTCTCCTGCATATTGGTGACCGAGTCGTACCCATAGGTTTGTGCTGTGTTGGATGCTTCACCCAGCACATATGGATCCGCACCCTTTGGGTACCTGTCGCGCTGGTCGACACCCTGGAAGTGACCGCCGAAGTGGAACGGCATGAAGGCTACGCCTTTACNGACCCGCTCGGTGACCATGGCCATTACTTTGACCTTGCCCTTTTCAGGACCTTCAACCCAAACCATCTCACCATCTTTGATGCCGAGATCATTGGCGTCAGAAGGGTTCACTTCCACGAACATGTTCTGCTGAAGTTCAGCCAGCCATGGGTTCGAACGACTTTCGTCACCACCGCCTTCGTACTCCACCAGGCGGCCTGATGTCAGGATCATTGGATAGTCTTTCGAGACATCCTTCTCCTGGATCGAAGCATACCGGGTTGGCAGACGATACATCTTCCGATCTTTGTACGTTGCGTACTTGTCGAGAAGATCGCGTCGGTTCGTGTAGAGAGGCTCACGGTGTGTTGGGATCGGATCAGGGAAGTTCCACACAACGGTGCGGGCCTTCGCGTTACCAAACGGAGCACAACCATGCTTGATTGCGACGCGCTGGATGCCGCCTGAAAGGTCGGTCTTCCAGTTTGTCTTGTCACCGGCAACTTTCTCAATGGAAGCACGTTCCGCATCGGTGAGATCACCATCCCAGCCGAGCTTCTTGAGCATAGCCATTGTGAATTCCGGATAGCCGTCCTTGATTTCCGATCCTACAGGATAGGAGCCTTCGGCCAGCAGGTTGTCGCCATTGCGCTCAACACCGAAGCGTGCCCGGAAACAAAGACCACCCTCAGCGACCGGCTTAGATGGGTCATAGAGGTTTGGCGTACCTGGGTGCTTCATCTCAGCAGTACCCCATGCCGGCCAAGGCATGCCGTAGTACTCACCATCGAGCGGACCACCCTTCGCCTGAAGTGTCGTCTTGTCGAAGTGATGCTGATACTTCATGTGGTCNTTGATGCGCTCCGGTGACTGACCGGTGTAGCCGATGGTCCACATGCCCTTGTTGAACTCGCGGGTGATGTCCTCAATCACAGGCTCATCGTTACCCTTGGCGTCCTTCTGCATCTTGATNTGCTTGAAGAGNTCTTTGTCGAAGCCNAACTTCTTCGCGAACATCGCCATGATNGTGTGGTCTGGCAGCGACTCGAAGAGNGGCTCAACAACCTTTTCACGCCACTGCAGTGAGCGGTTAGAAGCGGTTACAGAACCGTAGGTTTCGAACTGAGTTGAGGCTGGCAGCAGGTATACGCCATCCTTCTTCTCGCTCATCACAGCAGACATTGTTGGGTATGGATCGATCACGACAAGCATGTCGAGTTTTTCCATAGCCTTGGCCATTTCTGGCAGACGTGTCTGTGAGTTNGGTGCGTGGCCNCAGAAGACCATGGCGCGGACGTTGTCTGGCTGCTCCAGATTGTCCTTGGCTTCCAGAACACCGTCGATCCAACGCGATACCGGCATGCCGGCTTTTGACATCAGCTTCTTGTCTTTGAAGCGACCGACCATGTAGTCGTAGTCGACGTCCCAAACGCGGCACCAGTGCTTCCAGGAACCTGCCTTGATGCCGTAGTAGCCCGGCAATGTGTGGCAAAGAACACCGAAGTCTGTTGCGCCCTGAACGTTGTCGTGGCCACGGAAGATGTTGGCACCACCACCGACACGGCCAATGTTGCCCAGAGCCAGCTGCAGAACGCAGTAAGCGCGGGTGTTATTGTTACCGTTGGTGTGCTGCGTACCACCCATGCACCAGATCAAAGTGCCCGGCTTGTTGGTTGCCAGAGTGCGGGCAACGCGGCGGAGCTGAGAACCTGGAACGCCAGTGACTTTTTCAGTTTCTTCAGGTGTCCACTTTGCCACTTCTTCGCGGATCTGATCCATGCCCCAAACGCGCTGGCGGATATATTCTTTATCTTCCCAGCCGTTTTCAAAGACATGCCACAGGATACCCCAGATGAGGCCGACGTCCGTGCCAGGACGGAAGCGAACGTACTCAGTCGCGTGGGCAGCCGTGCGGGTGAAGCGAGGGTCACAAACGATCATCGCTGCATTGTTCTGCTCTTTCGCCTTGAGCAGGTGCTGCAGTGCAACCGGGTGCGCTTCTGATGGGTTTGACCCGATCAGGATCATCGACCTGGAGTTATGGATGTCGTTGTAGGAGTTCGTCATCGCACCGTAGCCCCAGGTGTTGGCAACACCGGCAACTGTGGTGGAGTGACAGATGCGAGCCTGGTGGTCGACGTTGTTCGTTCCCCAGAAGGCTGCAAANTTACGGAACAGGTAGGCCTGCTCGTTGTTGTGCTTCGCAGATCCNAGCCAGTAAACCGAATCCGGTCCNGACTCTTTGCGNATCTTCATCATGCCATCGCCGATTTCGNTGATGGCATCAGCCCAGGAAATCCGCTTCCACTTGCCGCCNTCCAACTTCATTGGATANCGCAGGCGTCGCTCACCGTGAGCGTGTTCGCGGACGGCAGCACCCTTGGCGCAGTGGGCGCCGAGGTTGAATGGGCTGTCAAANCCAGGCTCCTGGCCGATCCAAACACCACCTTGGACTTCGGCAANAACGGTGCAGCCAACTGAGCAGTGGGTGCAAACCGACTTTTTGATTTCGACTTTGCCGCTACCANCTCCAGCAGCCTGGGCNGGTTTCACGCGACCACCCGATGTGGCTGCTGCAGCAATCGTCAATCCACCTANGGCAAGACCGGAATTGCGCAAAAACGCGCGACGATCGATTGTCGAATTGGATTGCTCACCTAGTGCAGATGACATCCGGGGGCCTTGTGCAACCCCGCGCATCTTCTTTCTGAGCATTATTGTCTCCTAATGGACGATGAAAATTGTATTTTCGTTCCGGCCTAGAACCGTGAAAGCTCGTAAACACGCTTAACGTGATCGGTTTCCTGGTATCGACCCTGACCGGTGTCCTGCGGTGTCTCTGCTTGAGCCGTTCCGCTGCCTACCGCTGCTGCACCGCCCGTAACGGCGCCTGCCCCGGCAAGCTTCAGGAAGTTGCGTCGGTCGGTAGNGATCTGCCCCTTCTCCTGTTTCATGCGTCCTTCTCCCTTTAGTTATGAGGGGCCAATTGCAACCCTCAGTCTCCTTGCCCCGGTTGCCGTGAGATACTAGTCCATCTTAAAGGCCGCGCTCTCGATTTCGAGGAAACGCAAGCCGACTTCGGCGACTGTGGCGTAGAGCACTGACGACGACGCGCCACCAAGATCCTGGAAAAACACTGTCATCCAGGATGCGATATGGGCCTCGTAGAATTCTTCTTGATCTTCAATAGAAGCTGGATTTCCGAATCGGCCGTCGATCAGGCCTGCCATGACTTCCAAAACGCTTGCGGCGTGATCTTCCGGCTCACTAACGTCTTCTGACTTACTGGCACCGTGGGCAGCCATATCGTTGCGTAACTTCGCAAGCGGCTTCTCGTGCAAAAAGCCTGTGAGATAATAGGAAGCGTATGGTAGTAGCTCGCCGCGACCGACGCCGATGAAAAGGTCATGATATTCTTCGGCAACTGCAGCTGAATTGCTGCCTGCTGAAACACGCGATAGAGCAGCAATCGCCTTGCCAAGAGCGGTTTCATCGCCCGACAATTGGGCGAGAGAAGTTAGTGTGTGCTGATCTGGTGCTTTGGAGAGAAGACTGGCCAAGAGGCCGTACAACTGGACGCGCAGAAGATCCTCCTCCGCGACTTCAATATCCCCGACCTCAGCGATGATTTCGCCGCCATTCATTCGGGCGGTTTCCCCAGGTTGTTTATTATCGTTCTNACGAGCGAAGCTAGCGATTGCCGCACCCCCTTGCAATCCAAAAGTTGTAGCAGTGTGGGTTGCTCCTTATGAAAAATGGGGGCGTGAGTTTCAGGTTCAGTAACTATTGCCGCTGGAGGTCGCTTAAGCGTTTGAATTCAAACAATAAAAAAATCCTATTTTGTGAATATGAAGCCTAGGTTTGACTGTAAATTGTGTCAGTTTTTTTACGCGCTGATAATTACGACTGTTTCTGTCATCTGCCTGCTGGATAATTCGCTTTCTAGAAGGCCAAGGCGTTGCTGCCGGTCGCCAATGTGAGACAGGTCTNTCAGGTGAGATGAGTGAAGAATAAAGAGGTCCGATGCACTTGGTCCAACCGCCTCGTCACCAAGTAATTGAGCCAGCTTGTTTTTTGCTTCTGATACGGTGGTCTTCGTGACGGTTGCCGAGACTCTCCGCAGGCGGATTGTGCCAGCTTTATCGACCNCTCTGACCCGCTGTTCGTCAGAAGCTGTATGCTGAAAAATACGGAATGACGTCGTTGACGCCAAGCAAACAACCTCGTTCGTGGGGCAGTCCATTGACCGGGCAGCAATGGCACGCGCCTCGCCTTCAGTAATTCCNCCATCGTCATCTTTGGCATGCATAGCCGCTGCACCAATGGCGNTTGCGCTNACAAGTTGGGTTGTTGGATCGATTTCGACGGTTACATCGACTGTTTTTGCGTTGGCTCCCAGTCTGACAACTGCGTCGATGGCCTCTTGGCGGACGGCCTGAACATCTTCTGGATTTGGATGCGGGATGACGCGCTCGACNGTGTCGCGGACCATGGCAAGTGCGACACCAATTGAGGAGATAACCTCGGCGTCTCTCGAAATCTCGAACTTGAGTGCCATTTGCTCCGAGATAAACGGAACGATTGCACCTGCNCCTCCGCCTTCCCCGATGAGTAGGGCCTGGTCGGTATCAAGTTGATATTCTTTGATCAGGCTTTCGACGATTGGCCGGAGTTTTTTAGCGGCAGCTTCGAGGCAGCGCCTCGCGACGTCTTCGGGTGAGATGCCAAGATGCAAACCTAAAGGAACAAATGCTTGTTTCGCAGCTTTGGTATCGCCGTANGCGTNCATGTCGGGTGTGGCAAGACCGAGAGCATTGGCAGCGCATGTCGTTGTTAATGCGTAGGTTTCGCCCGCTGCATTTTTCACAACAGCGTGGTTTGCACCATCACCTGGTCGTGGNTCAAACCAGCCAAGCTCAATGTCTTGAAGTTCGCTTTCTGTTGCAAAGGATGCATAGGGCAAGCCTGCGATGTGGGCACTACGCGGGCCAACATCGATCTCGCCGTTATCNTCTAGTCTGACCATGCTGCCGCCAGCGACACCCACAACGCGCACATCGAGCGAGTTTATGAACGTGTCGTGTCCTCCGATATTGGCGTATTTCACTGTAGGGCGGCCGTCGCGAATGACACCCATGTTCGTTGAGGTGCCACCAACCTCGAAGTAGATGCCNTCCGATACACGCAANTGCATTAACGCGCCNGCGACGCTGGCTGCCGGACCGGAGAGNGTCGTAAGAGCAGGCCTACGACGCATCTCGGAAATGTCCATGACGCCACCATCGCCGCGCATAATCATGAGCGGGGCTGAAATGCCCGCTTCACGAACGCTCGCTTCAGTCATCGCGGCGGTCTCGTTCATTTTCGGCAGGATGGAGGCGTTGATCACTGCAGTGCGGGTGCGCTTGTTCAAGCCATAGAGGCGCGTGATCTCATGGCCACAGGTGGCCAGCAAGCCTCTCCGGCCTCCGACTTCTCTTACCAGTTCCTCGCTGGCCGTATCGTCAACTCCGAAGGCACCTGAAGCAACAAGCACCNGGGCCCCATCATCTGTAAGTACCGATATGGCGCGTTCCACGGATTGCTGACTGAGATCGTCGGAGATAAGGAACTGGTTAGAAGTTCGTAGGTAGTGTCCTCCTCCGAGCTCTAGCGAAGGTATGTTTGCTTGTTTTTCTGCGAGCTTTGCTGCAGCGGCGCCTGCCATGCCTACGATACCGACCTTGGCGACATCACCCTCAAGCAGGGCATTCGTCGCCTGGGTCGTGCTGTGGGCCAAGAAGACGACCTCGCTTGGNTCGACATTTGACTGAGCGAGGACCTGGCGAAATACTTCAACCACACCAGCTGCAACTCCGCGTTCGTGGGCGTGAGTTGTCTTGACGGAGTATCGCCCGATCACAGCCCGGGTCGCATTTTCGATCAGTACGGCCTTGGTGAAAGTGCCGCCGACATCNATGCCGATGCGGTATGCGCGGGCCGGGGCAACATTTTCTTTCATGGCTCAGGATTGGCTCGTCTGCAGGGTGGGTGGCGCGACAGGCATTNGCCGCTGAGAATGGNTGGATNTNTGATGCTATGGCCAGAACTATGGCTNAGNGCAAGGTCTCTGGGCCATAAGCCGCTGCAATTGCNTGATCGCTCTCATGAATTCCAGCCAGCTTGGGTCGCATCACTTGACGAATTCATGTGGTTCGGCCTTATAAGTCGACAATGAAANTCNNTGTGATTGATTTGGGGAGTTGGCGCGGAGACCGCGGCCGGAGGATGAGATGGACAAGTTTACTACGCTGACCGGGGTCGCGGCACCGATGAACATGATCAATATCGATACAGATATGATCATTCCCAAGAAGTACCTGAAGACGATCAAGAGGACCGGACTGGGTAGTGCTCTTTTTGCTGAAATTCGTTACGACGAACAGGGCAACGACAAGCCGGATTTCATTCTTAATCAGGAAGGTTACAAAGGTGCTCAGATCCTGGTTGCTGGTGAGAACTTCGGTTGTGGATCCAGTCGCGAGCACGCGCCATGGGCANTGCTCGATTTCGGCATACGCAGCATTATTGCGCCTTCGTTTGCCGACATCTTTTTCAACAACACCTTTAAGAACGGTATCCTGCCGATCAAGCTGCCGGAAGAGCGTGTGAATGAGTTGCTGCGCTTCCTGCTGGAACTTCCGGGCGCTGAGATCACGATCGATCTGCCCAACCAGACAGTGCAAGGGCCAGATGGCAAGACTGATAGCTTTGATGTAGATCCGTTCCGCAAGGAATGCCTGATCGAAGGCCTCGACGACATCGGGCTTACACTGCAACGTGAAGCGTCAATTACCACTTACGAAGGCAAGATTGAATCCGGAAGGCCCTGGGTTTAATCGACGGTCAACCGCCGCATTTTGCGCCANAAGCTTTAACGCAGACACTTAGTTNAGTTGGGAACCTTCGCCGACGACCACGAATGGTGCCCATCGTGANGGGTGGTTGTTCGCAGCGTTTTTGCCGGTGGCTAATTTGAGCATTGCCTTGCGCAGTGCTTTCGCACGGCCGACGCTGTTGTTTCCCGAGATCGAGTTGATAGCAGCTGTTATCAGTTTGACGGTGGCTTGTGAGTCTACTTCCCAGTGAGATACGAGCAACGCNCTGGCGCCGGCNTAGAAGAAGCCGCGGGCGAGACCCGAAAGCGCCTCTGTTCCCTCATTGACGCTGTCTCCCGCCGCGGTGTTACAAGCCGAAAGGATGACCCAATCTGCGTCGAGCTGAAGGCTTGCAATCTCCTCAGCAGATAAANAGCCATCATCGCTCTTGCTGGCTTTGGCTGGTGGCGTAAAGATCAGGCCTGGTTGATTGGTGCCTGAGACCTGGCCAGAGAGCGTTCCGTGTGTCGCGATATGGACAATGCGGAAGTTCTTCAGCGCACCACTCTGACTTAGTTTTTTCAAACTAGCTTCGGTCGCGCGCTGTCCCAGATGAATGTCGCGTCTGTTTGCGCCCAATGCTTGGGCAACAGAGCACAACTCATCTGTTGTCTCCGGCAAGGGTGTCTGCATGCGGAGGTGGTCGAGATCAGCAAGGCCCGACCGCAGCGCTACGGGCGACACAGCACGGTTCGCTCGACTTACGTTCGCAACAACTTGCCCGTCCCGCTGGCTGCACTCTTGCTTGCGGCGAGAGAGGGCTGCCATCTTCTTATAGTNCGCGCCGTAGTCGGGATGCTGNTGGTCGCCATCCAGCAAAGGGTTGCCGAAACCAATCATGAGTTTGCGTGCTGCACTGGGGCTGGCAATGCGACGGAGCGACGACAACGCCGAGACGGCCAGCAACGTCGTTAACGCGTGACGCTTCATCAGCCAGTTTGCTTTGGAATAATCATTTTTGTCGGCCGGTTCGGTGATCAAGACCTGAAATGGCAACTTTGTCAGGGCTCCTGTGCTTACGATCAGTAGCTGCTTGCCGCTTATTGCTCCCTCAAAATCGCCGAACAACTGGCGGTAGAGTTTGTGGGCAGTCGTGAGCGGGAAAGGTAGAGGGGCATTGCCAGTCGGCATCTGCTCAAAAGGCAACTTGAGATGGTCGGCACATGCTAAAGCGCCTTCGCCATGCCATGCAGTGTGATCTAATCCGCAGCGCAGGGCGGCGACTTGATTGCGCATTTCCTTGCCACCGACCGGAACCTGTTTCCAAGCTGCCGTATCCTTAGTGATCACCCAAATGAGCGTTGTGGCCTTCTTGAACTGAGCTGTCGCCGCGAGGTCCTGGATGAGGACCAAGGCTTCATCGCGGCGCAGCAAACCTTGNACATCGTTGATCNTCAGNGGTTGAGATATGCTCAGGCTCTGGTACTCGGGAAATTCATTTGCGAGTCGAGCGTTTATTATTTGTAACTCGGCGTCTGCTGCCGCTCGCGCTTTGAGTTTTGCTTTTTCGACAGTCTCGTCGCGCCTCGCTTCAGGCAGACGGGCAGCTGTCTCCAGTGCACGGTCCGCCGCCCGCCATTGTTCGATAAGATCCTGCTGTTTGCGCACCAAAGCGGTCAATTTCGGTGTCGACGTACTGGCATGCGTCGCCATCTTGACAAGGGCTTGAGATGCAGCTGTTGCCAGCGCCCATGGGCGGTGACAAAGCCTTCCTGCATCAGCTGTCGGTTTCTGGAAGGTTCCAATCGTGCAAGTTCATAGGCAATGCGGCCATGGTCCTGGAAGTTGCGGTTGGCGTCTGTGATGCCAGTGCTTTCGAGATCTTTGGTTCGTGCGCGTAGTGCTTTGCTTGTCTTGAGCAGGCGTTCAACGGTGACAGCGGTGGACTTGCGGGCCNGATTGAGGGCCGGTCGCCACTTATTTTCATCGATGTTCAGTCGCGCGATTTTTGCAATCGTGCGCGCCGTGCGTGGATGATTGGCTCCAAGCCGCTTCTGNCCAATCGCAAGTGCGCGCTCATAGTGTTCGCGGGCTTCGCCAAAGCGCTTCTGTAAGTGATGTAATTCGCCAAGATTGATCAGCGGCACCATGACATTGGGATGTTCCCGATCCGTTGTCTGTTCGTGAACTGCGATGGCGCGGAGGAAAAGGCGTTCTGCCTCGCTTGTCTGCTTGAGTTCGTCCAGCAGGATCCCAAGGTTTGAGACTGAAAAGGCAACTTCGGGATGACTGNGACCGTAAACCTTTTCAAGAANTGCAAGGGCACGCCGCATGATCGGTTCTGCTTGCTTTAATCGCTTGGTCCGCTGGTAGACTTGGGCCAGATTGTTCAGCGATACGGCGACGTGAGCATGCTCGGGACCGAAAATTTTCTCGTGTTTGCGCAGCGCTTCTTCGAAGAGTCGTTCGGCTTCTTGCAGACGACCAACCTCCCAGTAGAAAGCTCCGAGAGCGACTTGCGCGGACGCGGTTTGAGGACTTTCAACACCGGTCAGGCGCTGAGCGTACTCGAGAACCTGTCTGAAAATTGTTTCAGCCTGCTGCAAGTTGCCCATCTCTTTATAGAGCGTTNNAAGGTTNCTGAAGATGCTGACGGCCGTGATCTGCATGGCGCGCGTTCTCGCATTGGCAAGCAGNGCGGTCGCGCGCTTTTTGAGCGTGAGCGACTTNTCGTATTGACCGGTCAGGCGGAAGACCTCTGACANGTTGTCCAGATCTATTGCGAACTCTGCGTTTGGTCCTCCTGGACGCGCCTCANCGATCCNGATCGCTTCTTCTAGGTACNCGATTGAAGCTNTGAAATCCCCTTGGTTCTTCGNGATTAAGCCGGCGCTGTTGAGCCAAACGGCGATTTGCTGATGGTTGTCAGGAAACGTACGGCGTGCAAGCTTGAGTGCCGGTTCCGCAAAGGTTTTAGCGCGGGCATAGTCGCCGTTTTCGAAGAGTGAGCGAACGAGCCGATTATAGATAGGCAGTAGCTTCTCGGCGTTATTGTTCCCGAATATTCTAAGGCCTCGCTTTAAGGCTTCCTCCAGAACATTGATGGCGGGCTTGAGTTGATTGGCGGATAGAAGAGCTTCGCCATAATAATACAGCGCTTGCACATAGTCCGGATGATTGACGCCCTGCTGCTGTTTGACAATGCCCAGGTAGTCTTTCTTGAGCTTTACATTCTGGTTCGTCAGCTGCCGCATCATCCGCGAGATCTGGCTCGACTGCGCATAAGCCGTCTTCTTTGTCAGTGGGAACGACGCAATAAGCAGCAATATGAACGCCATTATCGTGAGTTGAATCGAACCGCGAGACATGTCGCAAACTTCCTAATATTACTTTTTCCCGCGCAGACATTCGTCTGCTTTCGGAATGGCTCTGTTCTGCCTAAATGTTGTGAGACCTTGCTGACTGACGGTTCGTCACNAGCGAGGATACCATGAAGGCTNAGGATTTTCAGGCACTTGTCGAGCGGTTGGGCGATCTCAGCCGAGTCCAACGCGAGGCGCTCGTTGAAGC
>NZGY01000159.1 GCA_002689605.1 Filomicrobium sp. | reverse complement strand
TCGATTGAGCCGTTTGTTGCCCTCACGCGTGAGGGCAACAAACAGAAAGACAAGGTGGGTCAGATTCAAAGTGCCGATCTGCCGATAAGTGGGTCAGTTTGAAGGTGCCGTTGACAGCTGAGGAATGGGGCTTCATCGGTTCGGCCGTCATTCTGGTGCTTTTTGCAGTGTTGATCGTGCTGCTGACGATTAGGGCCATGCGCTGTGTTAGTCAGTTTGCGCGTCTGATGATCATGGGGACAGCCCTGATCCTATTCTTCTACGTTGTTATCAATATAGCGATGGTCACTGGGTTGGTGCCGGTGGTTGGTGTTCCCTTGCCGCTGATATCGTATGGCGGGACAGCTATGACAACGATAATAATCGGAATAGGGCTGGCGATGTCGGCTTATGTGCAGCGCGGTCAACCCATGAACAGACGTCAACTCGGGGTGCTTTGGTAGTTGCCAGATCTGTTGTGCCGGATCTGTTTTGGTAGAGCGCGCCCTATTTCCGCTGCGATTGCTCGAGCCAACTATATGATGCGTGGTTTGTGCGACTTACGATCATCACCCATAAATTGAATTGAGTGCTCTCGCCTAAAGGATTGAATCATAGCCTTTTCTGATCTAACGGAAGTTTATCTCCGAAGTGAGAGTAACCCGCGTCTTACTGTTGCCAATTGCTCGGACGATACCATGAGTTATCTGCAGATAGATTGGGTTTACGGCTTGGGGCGTTGAAGCTCGGTTAACCTAGTTTAGAGAGGATTAAGGGGCGGACGCTTTTGGGTAGGAATGCCGATGGCTAGGGTTAGTTCCCTGACGATCAAGATTTTGCATGGAATGGTTTGTCTACCATTCTGTGTGCTGCTGCTGTCCAATCATGTGTTCTCCAACACGCGTGATCTGACCACTGGCGAGATTCGGAGAACGATTACTGGTGCGTTGATCCATATGCATACGCCTATCGGGACCGTTGTACCCGTGAAGTACGCTGCTGACGGAACCCTATCGGGTGAAGCGGGCGCTGTTGCCTTCTTTCTTGGATCTGCGACTGACCGTGGTAAGTGGTGGGTCAAAGACAGACAACTTTGCCAAAAGTGGAATGTCTGGTTTCGCGGCAAGGCGAGGTGCATTCGGGTCAAGCGCGTAGGGCGGAAATTCTACTGGCGCGACGGCAAGGGCGAGAGTGGGACCGCAACGATTGTCGCGCAACCACGGCCAAAGGCCAAGACGCAGATTGCTCGCAAACCGCTCAAACGAGCACCACCAAAGCAGAGAGTTGCAAAACTGAGTAAGCCAAAGCCTGTACGCCCTAGCAAAGGGGCGTTCTCAGGCCATAGAAGTGTTGTTCCGAAGGGCGCCGCATCTGCACCAATTATCGTGCCAAAGCCGCGCATCGTTACACGGCGAGCGCCAAAACCGGAGGTTCGACGACCTGAGGCACCGGGGGCAAATAGACTGGCGCAGGTTAGCCCCGAACCATTTCGGAAAACCCATAAGCGTCGTTTCCGTGTTGTTGGGGTGCGAAGAGATGATGTGTTGAATATGCGGGTTCGGCCAAATTCAGATGCGGCAGTCGTGGGCAGTATTCCGGCACAGGCTAGCGCGGTAGATTTGATAGGCCCTTGTGTTGGTGAGTGGTGCCGCGTTCGGTTTTCCGACCGCCTAGGATGGGTGCATAGTGCCTATATGGAATTAGAGAACCCACCGGCGGCGAACCGAAGTAGCGGGGAACTGAACGGCTTTCGCGTCGTCGGGGTCCAGCCTGACGATCGCTTGAACATCCGGATTGCGCCGTCATCTCAGTCGAAGATTGTCGCGACAATACCACCATTCGGACGGGGTATCCGCATCATTGGGGCCTGCGCGGAAGTATGGTGTCCGATTGCTTACCGCCAAGCGAATGGATGGGTAAATAGCCTGTTCATCGAGCGGGAGGATACTCAGGCGTCGACAAGGGTTCGATGAAGCNCGTCTGTTTGTGTTGATCGGTCATATCGCACCAGCNGTTTGCTTCACGAGTTTTCAGCTTCNGATTGATGCGACGATGAAACATTTGATCTGCCTGTCGCTCTAGAATGAGCTACGGTCCGTTCGGGACTGCGGTCACGGTGGGCAGATTGGAAATGATGACAGCGAGTTTGCTTGTTTGGTTGGCCTCGCTTTGGCTCTATGCCGGTGCGGCAGTGGCGGTTTTGTTCCTTTTGTGCGGGATTAGCCGTGTGGATGAGAGTGCACGTGGCAGCTTTNCGTTTCGCCCGCTTCTNGTTCCGGGAATTCTATTGCTCTGGCCATTGGTGCTTTGGCGTTGGTGGACACTTGAAACCGGCTGGGATTCGAGTGGTGTGCACTACCGGGCAGTCCGCCGAGCGCACGGTTGGGTGTGGCTGGTGCTTGGGATTGCGATCCCGGCGTTGTTAATTAGCGCCCCTGCTTATCGACAGCACTGGCCCNCAGGGGCTGCAGCAGTGAAGCTGGAAGCGGTGTCACGGGAGGGCTCCCAATGAGTGTGAANTACACTCCTGTGCAGTGGACAAACTCAAAGATTTTCTATGANGTCGTCCTCGCGGCGATGGCTGCTGCCTATATTTTACTGTTTTTACGCGTGGCTCCGGAATTCCTTGGACATGAGAAATCAACAGATGGAGCCATTGTTCGGGCTCGTGCGTTCGGCAGNTGTGCATTTCTAATGCTGACGACGATTCTTTGTATNGGGCCNCTGGCTCGATTGAATACGGCGTTTTTGCCGTTGCTTTACAATCGTCGACACTTTGGCGTGATGACGTTTTTTGTGGCTCTGACGCATGCGATCTTTGTGCTGGATTGGTATTTTAATTTTAGTCCAACACCACGGATAGCTGCCTTGCTCGGTTCCAACGTGAGTTACGGACAACTGCTCGGGTTTCCTTTTGAAATGCTNGGCGTGTTTGCNTTGTTGTCGATGGCGGTACTCGCTGCAACGAGCCATGACTTTTGGTTGCGTTTTCTGACGCCACCGGTTTGGAAGTCTCTCCATTATTTGCTTTATCCAGCCTATGCGGCTCTNNTTGGTCACGTCGCTCTTGGGGCTCTGCAATCACANGAGAACTCAACCTTTGCTATTGTAACGGCTGTGTCAGTGGCTCTGGTTTGTGGATTGCATGCTGTAGCGGCATTATCTGATCGCAGCAGGGATAGGCTGACCAGTGACGAGGGCGGCTGGCATGACGTTGCTCGCGTTGATGCGTTTGAAGAGGGTTATGCGCGCATTACACGTTTGTCGACGGGAGAGCGAGTTGCGGTGTTCCTGAATGACGGAAAGCTTTCCGCAATCGGCAATGCNTGTGCACATCAGANCGGCCCGCTCGGAGAGGGGAAGATCCTGGATGGCTGCGTGACTTGCCCATGGCATGGTTTTCAGTATCGCTTGAGCGATGGTTGCTCGCCTGCCCCATTTACCGAAAGAGTTCCAACTTACAATCTCCGCCTCCATGGTGAGATGGTTCAAGTCAGTGGTGTCGCAAATGCTTTGGGGACCGTTGTGGAACCCGTTCGGGTCGCAGGAGCTGCATCATGGCGTTACGTACCCAAAAACCTTTCCACGTCGGGTATCTGCCGACCCCATCTGGTCTCAAGCAGTTCTTGCTGAGTGTGGGGGTCGCTCTGATTGGAATGTTTGCCGGATTGGCAATTCTTATTGGAGCCGGACAGGATGATCCTGGCCCAGGATCTTTTCGTTGGGATTGGGGGGNTCAAACTGTGACTGGTACGGTCGANCTCAANCCATATCCTGTGCTGCACGTGATNAAGGGCAGCAAGAACATTNCAGCCGGGANGTCACTNCTGTTGAGTGCNGGTGGCAAGAACGGAATGCAGAAACGTCTCGCTAGCTATGACGGTAAGCTGGTTTCTCTCAAGGGGATTGCGCTGCANCGAGGGGATATTGATGCCCTGCAGGTCGGCGGTGGTAAGGATAGCATAAAGGCTGCGTCTGGCGGGGCGAGCAAGGTTGCGGTCAAGCCGCTTGGGCGGTGGCGGCTCAAGGGTGAGATTTGCGATGGTAAGTGTCTTGCGGGTGCTATGCGGCCCGGACGCGGTCTATCGCATAAGGCGTGTGCCAATCTCTGACTCATAGGTGGTGTGCCGCCGGTATTTGTGGCCACGGGACAAGTTGATGGTTCAGAGTTCTTTTTGCTGGCGGATAGGGATGGTGAGCCATTGCCGGACAAGTATTTGGATTACGTTGCCATTTATGTGCAGCTCGAAGGCGAGGTTGAGCGTCGTGGGCAGATGTTGATNTTCAAAGTCGATCTGGATTCGCTGAGGGTTTTATAATGACGACGGTCGCCTGGGTGTTGCATCGTGCGATTGGTTTGCTGGCGGTGATATTTCTTACGCTCGTACTGCTCTATCTTTTGCGTTTCTGGATCTGGGTTGCGCCCTGGGGACCGGAAGGATTGCTTGGTATCAAGCAAATCTCCCCATGGGGAGACAACGTCCGGTGGTGGTTGCGTGGCACTGGGCTTGGTGAGTTTGCGATCGTTGTCTGGGGCTGCGGTGCAATCATTGCCTTATCGATCATTCAGTGGATCACAAGCAAGTTCGTCAAATAGACATGTCTGTCTATTGCTCTGTCGGCTTTTGAAGCAACAGCTCCGGGGTGCTGCTGCTATGCCTTTTTATGCCCGTGGTTAGATCAGTTCCGCGTCTGTCATGATCTCAACGAGTGCTGGTCCATTAAAGCTGAGGGCTTCTTCAAGTGCTGCGTGTAACTCGGCTGGATCGGTCACACGGATTCCTTTGCCCCCACAAAGGCGCGCATAGGCTGCGAAGCTCGGATTGACCAGTGAGGTTTGCCAGACCGGCCATTCCCCTGCCCTCTGCTCTTTCGATATTTTGCCGAGTTGTGCGTTGTTCAGAAGGACATGCGTAATGTNCATGTTGTACTTCACGGCAGTTGTGAATTCCGCCATGTACTGACCAAACCCGCCGTCTCCGCTGATCGAGATAACTTTGCGCCCGGCATGCTCGGGGAAGTCCTGGNTCGCAGCCCAGGCACCGATGGCAGCGGGGAATGAAAACCCNATTTGAGCCTAGATACCCTNACATTAGGACGGACTGGCTGGCGCATTCGAAGTATCGTCCGAATGAGTAAGTGTTGTTCCCCACATCGACGGTAATCACAGCATTCTCAGGTGCAACCTTTGTGAGNATATCGAATACGGTTGCGGAGTTCATANCATTGCCGAGATCNTCNGGCCGTCGGCTCGCCTTTTCATCGCGCCAGATTTTCCATCGTTCTGTGAGTTCCTGGAGTTGATTTTCGGCGTGCCCGCTCGTCAATTGCTCGAGCATCAGGCGTGCAGTCGTTGCGATTTCTCCCCACACTGGGAAGTCGACCGGATGAAATTTGCCAAGCGCCATACGATCNAAATCCACTTGCACAATNGTNTTCTTAGGATCGATNCCGGTGTGATTGGAAAACGATGTGCCGAAGGCGATCAGGAGATCAGCCTCATTCATGAACCAGCTGGCAATGGGAGTGCCGGAGCGACCAAGAACGCNAGCAGCATTGGGATGTGAGTCTGAAATTTGTCCTTTGGCCTTGAAGGTCGTNAGAACGGGCGCGTTAAGTCGTTCTGCAAGTTTGATGACGTCGGCCATACCTTCTTTGGCGCCATAGCCGACCACAATAGCCGGGCGTTTGGCGTTCGCTATGGCTGCGTTGGCAGCTGCTAACTCGTCTGACGGTGGTGATATGGCGGATTGACTGATGCGGCCATCAGGTGACCCAGCTTTCGCATCGTTGGCAGGTAACGTCTGGACGTCGTCGGGGAAAATGAGATGGGCAACGTCTCGTTGAATGATTGCGTTCTTGAGTGCGAGCGACATCAGTTCAGCATGTTTCGATGTATGCAGTACGGTCTGGCTGAACTGAGTGACNGCATCGAAGGCCGAGGAGAGATCGATATCCTGGAANGCTCCGGGGCCAAAGACTTGGACGTTGANTTGCCCTGTCAGGGCCAACACTGGTGCCCGNTCGACCTTGGCGTCCCAAAGTCCAGTGAGAAGGTTNGTCGCCCCGGGACCCGCAATAGCTAAACAAGCAGCGGGTTTGCCGGTTAGTTTGGCATAACCGGAAGCGGCGAACGATGCTGCTCCTTCGTGACGGATTCCATAGTAGCTGAGCTTTCCTACTTTTTCCTGCAGGCGGAGTGCATCAGCAAGCCCGAGGTTCGAGTGTCCAACCATTCCAAAGACGGATTTCACGCCCCAATTGACCATTGTTTCGGCCATCACGTCAGTGACTGTGCGGACGAGTTCGGGTTCTTTCGGAATGCCTACATAAATGCCGTCATCGCGGACCTCTACTGGAAACATCTCCTGTCCGGTGTCTTCGTGTCCGCCCGGAGGTTTCCCGGTCAAGGGATCAAAATCCCAGCCGTGCCACGGGCATCGCAACCAGCATTGCCCATCGACACCGTCTTCAATTGAGCCTTCNCCGAGTGGTCCGCCTTGATGAGGACAGCGATTGTCCATGGCGGCANAGGTGCCCTGGTGATGGANGAGAGCAAGTTGTTTTGCTGCCGCTGTAGCAGTCTTTACGCGTCCTTCCGGAAGCTCATCAAGAGCAGCTACTTTGTGCCAATCCAGTTCTTCGCTNATGGGTTCTCGTCCCTGTGTCCAGCAATCAGCATCATTAGATGCAGCAAATCTCGCTCAAGATACACTGAATTCATTTGAGCTGGAAGGAGGGCAGGTTTGTGCTTGCGATGGTTCGTGTTGCCCAGCCATTCGATGGTGTGGCCTCAGTGGTGAACAGAACCAGAGGAGCGCAGCCAAGAGTAGTTGCACGCTGCAAGCGTGGGATGTCTGTTTAGACTGCTTATCCGATGGGGCTGGGGGAGAGCTTTAGAATTAAGCTCTCCTGGTCGCTGTGTCTAATAGAACTGGTTTGGTAACCAGATTGCGATGCCCGGGAAGGCCAAGAGAAGGCCGATCATGGCGAGCATGGCGAAGACGAATGGGACGGCACCAATGCTGACATCGTTGAAGTTCCCGCCACGCTCTCGGATCCCGTGCACGACATAGAGGTTGATGCCGATAGGCGGCGTGATCAGAGCTGTTTCCATGAGAACTGTAATCAGAATCCCGAACCAGATTGGATCAAAGCCCATGTGGGTTACAATCGGGAACACGACCGGGATGGTCGTCAGCATCATAGACAACGTCTCCATGAACATGCCTAGGACCAGATAGAAAGCAACGATCACGAGCATCGTTTGCATGGGTGTCAGACCCATGGCTTCAATCGCAGCCAGGATCGCTTGGGTAATGCCCATGAAACCAAGAACGAAATTGAGGAACACCGCGGCCAGGATGATCAGCATGATCGTAGCGGTCGATTTCATCGTGCCTTCGAAGGCTTCCAAGAGCATGCTGAAATTGAGCGCGCGGTTCCAGGCGGCAATGATCAGCGCAAAGACCACACCGATGGATGCGGCCTCCGTTGGCGTCGCAACGCCTGCATAGATTGATCCGACTACGGCGACGAACAGCAGGATGGGTGGCAGCAGATCAGGCAACACACGGATGCGCTGGCTCCAGCTCGTCTCAACCTTTTGTCCGCCCCACTGCGGGTTCCTTAAACATGCGATCACGATAACCGCCATGAATAGGCCGGCGAGCATGAGACCTGGAAAGATGCCAGCGAGGTAAAGCTCGGGCACTGAGGAATCGGTGAGTAGGCCATAGATGATCAGGTTGATCGATGGCGGAATAAGAATCCCGAGGGTGCCACCGGCTGCGATCGACCCCAAGAATAAGCTCTCATTGTAACGTCGTTTTTCGATTTCAGGATAGGCAACTGTGCCGATGGTAGCTGCTGTCGCGACACTTGATCCGGATGACGCTGCGAAGATTGCTGAGGAGCCAATGTTTGCGTGAAGGAGCCCTCCTGGGAGCCAGGAAATCCACTGGATAACGGCGTTGTACATCCGGACAGCGATACCGGAGCGCAGCATGATTTCGCCAAGCAGAATGAACATCGGGATCGCAACGAGAATGTACTCGATAGACTGTTCCCAGACGAAATCGCCCATCATCAAAGAACGGCGACCGCGCATGAACATTTCGTCCAGCGAAAGGCTGAGTATGCCGAGGACGGCTGCCACTGGCACAGCAGAAATGACGAGCACAAGTAGAATGGCGACTATCAGGAGAGGCATTGGGGTGTACGTGTCCGTTACTTGTGTTGTCCTGTTGATCTCATTGCGAGTGGATGAGGTCGACTAATGTTAGTTGCTGGTGGTTTCGCGCTGCTGATAGTCCGTTGGCAAGCCAAAAGCAAAAGCGCGCTGGCCGGCGAATTGGAGCGGCGCTCAAGCATGAGTTTCTTCTTTGATTTCTTCTTCGACAGATTTCACACCGGCAATTCTGTTCACGGTGTCCCAGCGCCCTTGAATGATGCTGATGAAGACGTACAGCGTCATAAAGCTGAGGGAGAACAGAAAGAAGAATAGGCCAGAAATCCAAAAGCTCTGTGGAATCCAAAGCGGTGTTGCAAGGGTTGTCTGAGCCGTCGAGTTGTATTCGAGATTGTCCCGGAACATCGACAACGCGTTGGTCGACAGGAGATAGATGTAATAGGTCAGTAGCGATAGGCCGAGGAGATCAAGCCAACCTCGCGTTCGGGTGCCAAGCTGATTATAGAGCACGTCAATGCGGATGTTGGATCTTGTAAACAGGCAGTAGCTGTAGGCCCAGGTGGTTGCGGCTGCAAAGACGTAACCGGTGATCTCATCTGAGCCACTCATTGTGATCCCAAAGATCTTGCGGCTGACGACGTCGGCAGTGACCATGATTGCCGATAACAGCAGTGCGGCGCCACCGACCCATGTGGCAAAGCGGGAGAANGATCGAAGCCCGCTATGAATGGCATTGAACATTTCGATGAGNTTTCCTGAGTGAGGTGTCTCAGTGAAGAAATTCCGGCCGAACCGGGTGAAGAGAGCTCTTCTGGATCGGCCGGAAATGTACGTCTAACTAGCTGATTATTCGGAAGCCGTCATGCCGACAACTTTACCAATGGTGTTGTTCCACTCATCAGCACACTTCTTGCCACAGCGCTTTGCCCAACGCTTCAGAACGACGTTCTGTGCGATGTCTTTCAGCATTGCCTGGTCTTCAGCTGATGGTGTGATTGGAACCATTCCACCNGGCTTGCCTTTGTCGCAAGGACCAGCTGCGTTGCAGTCCATGCCTTTTTGGTCAAGGCTGACTTCGAATTCCCANATCTTGTCTTCAAGCTTCTTGGCTTCGTCCAGGATCAGCTTCTGCGTGTCTTTGCTGAAACCGTTCCAGACATCCATGTTGATCGCAGTGAACGTNGCAGCGTAACCCACGCGAACGCGGATGTTGTGTGTCACAACCTGCCACCACTTCGCATTGTAAGCTGGCATGGTGCCAGTGATGCCGCAGTCAGCAACGCCCTTTTGGAGAGCTGGCACAACTTCGGCGAATGCGATTGTTACAGCACTTGCGCCCAGTCCTTCAATGAAGTCACCTAGCGTGCGGCTGTAAGTTCTGATCTTTTTACCAGCAAGACTCTTTAGAGGGATTTCCTTGACGTCCTTGTTGCCCATGTTGCACCAGAGCTGCTGGCTCGGGAATGGGTAGATGTTGATCACTTTACCGTTGTACTTATCGGCGATTTCACGCTCGATAATGCTGCGGTAGGCGTTGACCGCCTTGCGGTAGGTGTCAAAATCCTGAATTACACCGGCAAGGTCGATACCTTCCAGGGCGGGGCTTGCCTTGGCACTGTACGATGTCAGTGCGTGAACGGCGTCGTAGGCGCCCTTCTTAAGGCCGGACATCACCTCATAACCCTTGAGGCCGAGTTCGGTGTAAGGCTTCACGTTGGATGTCAGCTTGCCGCCTGATGCCTTAGGTAGAATTTCGTTCCAGAATTTACTTTCGAACTCTTTGTAGTTCTCGAGGAATCCCCAAGTGCCGACGGCTTCGAACTTGTACTTGTCCACGGCGCCGGCTGGCGATGCCAGGCCTGCAGCCATGACCGCGGCAGCACTGGCGGCTGCGACGGNGNGTNTCAATTGCTTCATCAGGTTCCTCCCTTGATGCTTTCGNATGACGCTAGAATTCTTGCGACGCTTNCCTCANACNAGCTCGATCGATTGTTTTTTGTAGCGCTCGAGCCCANACACGCGGNCGCAGCTTTACAAATTGTCGCGATAAGCACAACACCCTANATTGCAACAACTTTTGTCAGGTGTTGCTGATTTACCGTGCAAACTCAGTGTCAGCACAATTATTAACNCCAGTCCTGGCNNTGTGCTGTGGGGGGNTTGTCAAATGCNACGTGCTCGCCGAAGTGCAGAACCNTCTGCTTCCAATCAGAAATTTGATCTTTGTTAAAGGTGTAGCTGGGGCCATCAGGTTTGATGTGATCTCGGGCTGCAACGAACTGGTCTGCCGTTTGGAGCGTCGATCCGCGCTGGACGAGATCCCATATGAAGTAATGGTGCGGTACCACGACTTTGGCGCCCGTCTTGGCGGCTAATTCGTCGACCTGTTCGTATGAGAGAATGTGCATCGAAGCATCAATCGGCAGCAGCGCGATGTCGATCTGACCGAGCATCTCCCAAACGTTTGGATTGGGATCTGGGCGATTGTCGCCCCAGTGCATGATGCGCAGTCCGCCGGTCTCAACAACGATGATGGTGTTATCGAATTGACGTGGATTGTTCGGCGGGCGGGCGTCGATNCCGGCGGTCTTGAGATACATTTCNNGCCAGTCATAGACGCTGCCCGGNGGGGCGACNCTGCAATGNTTGTCTGCGATGCAGNTGATTTTNACNTCCGCGAAACGATATTCGCCGATGGGACGATCGAGGACGACATGGGCATCCGGCATGTGCACGGCGTCATGGTCGAAATGAGCGTGNGTGGANCAGGCGATATCCACTTCAACTTCGGNGAAATTACCGCGATACCAATCCCACTTTCCCGACGGATGATTGCGCCACGGATCAATGATGATTGTCACGCCAGCCGGTGATTTGACTTGGAAGCTCGAGGCTCCAAAGTAAGACAATTCCACAGGACCCGATAGGTTGGGATCAACCGGGTTCGACTGCAGTTCGATCATCCGGTTGTGGTTGGTGGACCGGCGCCAGGCGATCATGCCTTCGTCGAAATTACTCATGTCAGGTTCCTGTGGAGCATTCCGTCCTATAGCGCGGCCAGCTCTGCGTTGAGCAGGTCGGTTACCAGCATTGAGCCGGGGTAATGCGTAATGGAGAATGATGGTTTCGCATGTTCAACAATGGCTTGAGGAGTGACGCCACAGGCCCAGAATACCGGCACTTCCCCAGGCTCTATCTCGGCCGCTTCGCCCCAATCTGGCTTCATGATGTCCGTGATGCCAATTGCCTCCGGATCGCCGAAATGAATAGGTGCGCCGTGCACCTGCGGGAATCGTGATGTTATTTGGATGGCGCGGATTGCGTCAGCCGGTTTGAAAGGGCGCATTGAGACGACCAATGGCCCCTTGAACGGTCCGGATGGTTGCGTGTCGATGTTCGTCCGATACATCGCAACATTCACACCCCGATCGATGTGGTTCATCGAGAGACCTGCTTCCAGGATTGCTTCCTCGAATGAGAATGAGCAACCNAGGATGAAGGCGACCAGATCATCGCGCCAGAGCGGGGTAATGTCGTAACACTCATCATCAACGCACTTGCCGTCTTCGAAGATCCGATAGCGCGGAACGTCCTTACGGATATCGATGCCCTCCCCAAGCATGGGAAGTGAAGGATCTCCCGGTTGGGACATGCCGATCAAGGGACAGGGTTTCGGATTGAAATGGCAGAATGCGACGAAATCGTCGGCGTATTCCTTCGGTAGGATTGCGACATTGCCCTGAACCATGCCAGGAGCGTATCCCGATGTCTGACCTTTCAATTCTCCGCGGCGTGCCTGTTCGCGGACAGTTTTTGCCAAGGAGCGGCGATCCGGCGTTGGGACATGGATGTTCATGGGGGCCTCCGGCTGTGTTACCGCGCCAACAATAAGACCGATTGGCCTGAAGGCAATCCCACGACGGATAAGTTTAACTCTGATGTTGTGTTATGCGAGCGAATATTTCCGGAAATCGCGTCATATCTGAAAAGGTGCTCGCTGCTCCGATGTCCAAGAGGCGTTGTGCTAGATCGGGCGGGCAATGTCCGCCGCCTGTGAAACCCAACGTCGTCATGCCTGCTGCAACGCCGGCTCTCACACCTGCCGGGCTATCCTCAATAACGAGACATTTTGCAGGGTCGGCACCCATTTATTCGGCAGCATGCAGGAAGAGATCCGGGGCGGGCTTGCCCCTGGCGACTTGCACCGCGCTGAAGATGTTAGGCGCGAAGAACTTATGAAGTTCTGTAACGATCAGTCCTGCTTCCAATTTTGCCGGAATGCTGCTTGAGGCGACGCACATCGGCGTAGACAGGGTGCTGAGAGATTCATGGATTCCGGGGATTGGTTTGAGGTCGCTTTCGTAAGCTTTAAGGACGTTTCGTTTGACCTCGTCGTGGTGACCCTTTGGAATCTGACGGCCGAATTCTGCTTCCAGCTCCGCGTACATTTCTGCGCTGGCAACGCCGGTAAAGCGTTCCATCACGTCGGCCTGAGAGATTGGAAAACCGGCCCTATTCAAAGCCTGCGTATGCTCTTGTGCAGCGATCAGTTCGCTATCGATCAAGACGCCGTCACAATCGAAGATGACGAGGTCGAAACCGCGATCGGACGGCATCGCGATAGTCCTTTATGACTTTGACTTATTCTGCATGTGGTCCGGAAGATCCAGGCCCACGCCGACAAGGTGACCAAAAGTTTTGTGAAGTCGCGCGACGAATTCTGGTGCTAGTGGTGGCCTCAGGATTGAGTCGATGTTGTCTTTGACGTGGTCCTTGTTTCCGGTGCCGAACAGAATGACATCTGCGCCGGCCTTATGCCTTGCAAATCGGTAAGCGGCGTCAGTGATGCTGGTGGCGCCACCTTCGCTGACGAGAAAGTCCAGAGGATCATTGCCTCTGGAGAAATCTGCCGGCAAATGCCCTTCATCCACCAATTGTGCGAATGTCTCGCGCCTATTGTCTGGTCGACTAAATACATTCCTGACGNCGAACATCAGGAGGGTGCCGATCTCGCGCTGCTGGGTTTTGGGGAAAATCGCATGTCTCGCATTCTGATTGAGCAAGCTGTAGGCGANCATGATGACATCCCACGGTTCTTCATGCACGGCTTGGCTGAGCATCTTTTGTTNCGGATCATNGGGGCCGGTTTCGGTNATTCCGGCAAANCGCACTTTGCCTTGCTCCTTTGCCTTGAGAAGTGCTGGAGCCAGGATGTCCCGCGTTGGGGCGTAGGCATCGGGACGGACGGCGTGAAAGTGAAAAATGTCGATNTAGTCTGTGCCTAGCCGTTGCAGTGATTCGTCAATTTTGCGGGTCACGTCTTTGGGTTTGGCCTCAGCTGCTCGGAATAGAGATTTGGTTGAGATGACGAGCTTTTCCCGATCGTAAGATCTGGCCGCTTTGCCAACGATTTCCTCGGTGCCGTAGTGTTCTGCAGTGTCCAGGAAGTTGACACCAAGGTCGATGGCAGTGCGGACGAGGTCAACGCACTCATCCGGGCTGGCACCTCGGCTGAGACCTAGTCTGCTGTTGCCACCACAGCCGAGGCCTGCGACGCTGACGCTCAGGCCGGTACGGCCCAGGGTTGTGTATTCCATGACTTGCTTTCTGGATTGCTCCTGCCATCAGGGCAGGCGTTCTACATTCGCGCTCTGGATGTGATATAGGCGCTCGCATGAAACTCGTCATCTTTGATTGTGATGGAACGCTGATCGATAGTCAGCATGGCATCGTGGAATCCATGTCACGCGCTCTCGCGGATGAAGGGCTCCGGCCCTTGCCGCGGGAAGATATACTTTCGGTGGTAGGTCTATCTTTGACGTTTGCCGTTGAGCGATTGTTGCCATCAGCCGCACCGGACGTGGTCGCGCGTGTTGTTGATGGATATCGCAATGCCTTCACTGAGTTGCGGCAGGACAAAAGTATCGCAGAACCGCTTTACGACGGCATCAAAGACCTCGTGGCGACGCTGAATGCCCGTCATGACGTCTTCCTCGGTGTTGCAACTGGAAAATCGATCCGCGGTGTCAACCGTCTATTCGATCAGCATGATTGGCATACCGCGTTCGTCACGATGCAGACCGCTGATACGAATATGTCGAAGCCGCATCCAGAAATGATTGAAAAGGCCATGTCAGAGGCGGGCGTTGATGTAGCGGATACCGTTATGATCGGCGACACGACGTTTGATATTGAGATGGCAGGTAACGCGGGCGTGCGCGGTCTGGGAGTGGCTTGGGGTTACCATCCAATCGATGAACTGCATCGTGCAGGTGCGCACAGCGTTGCCCATGACAGTGCAGCGCTCTCCGATGCGATTGATCAGTTCCTTGGTTGATGGAGGCACGAATGGCTGAAGGCAAGCCGAGCGATGGGCCGCGCATTCCGGGCAAGGAAGCGATGCAGCCAGAATTGCGGAAGCGGGTTTATAAGTCTGTCTTAACCGAGCCCAGAGGCGATGAGTACGTTGTGTTGCTGGATGGACGTCCGGTGCGAACGCCGAGCAAGTCTGTTCTTTCCCTGCCCAATGTCGAGCTTGCGTCTGAGTTAGCTCAGGAGTGGGACAGTCAGGTCGATGTGATTGATCCTGCAACAATGACCATGACCAAAATTGCCAACACGGCAATTGACGGCGTGACGAACAAGGAGGATGAAGTCCGCGCTGAACTGGTCAAGTTTGCCAGCAACGATCTACTTTGCTACCGGGCCGACCATCCGCAGGAGTTGGTCGAGCGGCAGAAGCTGGTTTGGGATCCTTTGCTAACTTGGGTTGCTACAACTTATGGCGCGGAATTCCGGCAAACCGCTGGGATTATGCCGGTTACCCAGGCTGAAGATACACTTGATGCGTTCGACAAGGCGCTTGCTATTGAGAACGCACTGGGTCTTGCAGCCCTGCATGTCTTAGTGACGCTAAGTGGTTCAGCTGTTCTCGCTCTAGCCGTGCGGCACGGGCATTTGAGCCCTCATGACGGCTGGACGGCTGCCCATGTCGATGAGGACTGGCAGATTGCGCAGTGGGGCGAGGATGCTGAAGCGCAGGAGCGACGGGACAAGCGTTGGGCCGAGTTCAGGACCGCTGCACGGTTTCTTGAGCTGATTGGCTAGAGCAAAATCGTTCCGGATGGAATCACCGTTTGACTTGCTCACTTTGTTGGCCAGAACGCGAATCTTGCTCTACTCAATAAGTTTAGAGACCGATTCACGTTTCAGGTGGATGCGCCAAGCGCTTCTATCCGAAACGCTCGGGCTCTAGCCTGCCACCTTCGTTGATTGTCTCCATTTGTCAGATTTGACGTTGCGGTACGGCATGCTATGCCAATCCGCTGAAATTTCCGTGGTCATTCTGAGGAAGCCTCATTCATGAAGGACATCATCCAAGAGCTGGAACGCCGGCGCGAGACTGCACGACTTGGAGGTGGTGAGCGTCGTATCGAGGCGCAGCACAAGCGTGGCAAGCTGACCGCTCGCGAGCGGATTGATCTGCTGTTGGATGAGGGATCCTTCGAAGAGTTTGACATGTTTGTAGAGCACCGCTGTACGGACTTTGGCATGCAAGACATCAAGTTTCCCGGTGACGGAGTTGTAACCGGCTGGGGTACTATAAACGGTCGCGTTGTCTACCTGTTCGCGAAGGACTTCACAGTCTTTGGTGGCTCGCTGTCAGAAACGCACGCGAAGAAGATCAACAAGATCCAGGATATGGCGCTGCAGAACCGGGCACCCATTATCGGCCTGTTCGACGCAGGCGGCGCACGCATTCAGGAAGGTGTGGCAGCGCTGGGTGGATATGGCGAAGTATTCCTGCGCAATGTGCTCGCATCTGGTGTCATCCCGCAGATTTCCGTGATCATGGGCCCATGTGCTGGTGGTGATGTGTATTCACCTGCTATGACCGACTTCATCTTTATGGTTCGTGATACGAGCTATATGTTCGTTACCGGTCCGGACGTCGTGAAGACGGTGACCAACGAAGAAGTGACTGCCGAAGAGCTGGGTGGTGCGTCCATTCATACGACGCGGTCGTCTATTGCTGATAATGCCTACGACAATGACGTTGAGGCTCTCCTGCAGATGCGTCGCCTCATGGATTATCTGCCGGCGAACAATTTGTCCGGTGTGCCTGAGTTGCCGACGCGTGACTCGGCAAAGCGCATTGAGCCGTCGCTTGATACGCTTATCCCGGATAACCCTAACAAGCCCTACGACATTAAAGAGCTTATTACGAAGGTCTCCGACGAAGGTGACTTCTTTGAGATACAGGAATCGTTCGCGAAGAATATCGTTATCGGTTTTGCACGTATGGAGGGTCGCACTGTCGGGGTTGTCGCCAACCAACCAATGGTCTTGGCGGGTGTGCTCGATGCGGACTCCTCGCGTAAGGCTGCTCGCTTTGTCCGCTTCTGTGATTGCTTTGACATTCCGATCGTGACGTTTGTTGACGTTCCAGGTTTCTTGCCTGGAACGGCGCAGGAGTACGGTGGTCTCATCAAGCATGGCGCGAAGCTTTTATTTGCATACTCCGAGGCGACCGTTCCGAAGGTGACTGTGATTACGCGGAAAGCCTATGGTGGTGCTTACGATGTCATGAGCTCTAAGCACATTCGCGGGGACGTGAATTATGCGTGGCCATCTGCGGAGATTGCCGTGATGGGACCGAAAGGTGCAACGGAGATCATCTACCGCTCTGAGCTTGGCGAGCCCGAAAAGATTGCCCAGCGCATTGCCGAATACGAAGATCGCTTTGCGAATCCATTCGTGGCTGCTGAGCGCGGTTACATCGACGAGGTGATTTTGCCGCGTAACACGCGGGTGCGTGTCTGCCGAGCGCTCAACATGTTGCGCAACAAGACTGTGGAAAATCCTTGGAAGAAGCACGACAATATCCCGCTCTAGCACGGATCAGGGCTGTTTGGCGAACCGGGTTACCTGCTAATTCGTCGCGAGCTGTGCCGCAAATTCAGCTCATCGAGAAATTGTGTGAGAAGAGCTTGGGCAATACATAGGCCTTTTCTTTCCGCTTGGCGGCTTCCGGGCAGCGAAGCTGTCTTGTCGTGATCGCGAGTTAACGGAAATATCCGATGACTTCATTGCTTGATTCACTCCTCGCGGAGCGGGAATGGCTCTTGGCAGACGGTGCTACTGGGACAAGCCTTTTCGGTATGGGCTTGGCCCATGGTGATGCGCCGGGACTCTGGAACCTGGAGGAGCCGGACAAGGTTCGGGCGCACTACCGCTAATTTATTGAGGCTGGTAGTGACATCGTTCTTACAAACACCTTTGGCGGAACGGCCAATCGCTTAAAGTTGCACAAAGCCGATGACAGGGTCCACGAGATCAACGCTGCTGCAGCAAGTCTTTTGAAAGAGGAGATTGCTGCTTCGGGTGGTGGACGTGAAATCATCTGTGCGGGCTCAATAGGACCGACGGGCGACCTCATGGAGCCGCTAGGCCCGTTGTCAATGGATGGCGCGATATCAGCTTTTGCTGCTCAAATGGAGGGGCTGAAAGACGGTGGTGTTGACGTGGTCTGGATCGAAACCATGTCTAGTAAGGAAGAGACAGATGCGGCTCTGACAGCCGCGGAGCAGGTAGGTCTCAGGGCAACGTGTACGCTTTCGTTCGACACTAACGGCCGCACGATGATGGGTTTGACTCCGAGTGATCTGGCCGGCTTGGCCCATGATCACCAGTGCAGTCCTGTTGCATACGGTGGGAACTGCGGCACTGGGGCGTCCGACCTTTTGGTTAGTTTGTTGAGTCTGGAGGACGCCTCTTCGCAAGAGGATGTCATTATCGCCAAGGCGAATGCAGGGATTCCTGTCTATGTCGATGGCAAGATCCGCTACAATGGTACGCTCCAACTGATGGCTGACTACGCTGTGTTGGCACGCGATGCCGGCGCACGAATAATCGGTGGCTGTTGAGGCACGACGCCGGAACATGTGCGGGCCATGCGGACGGCATTGTTGAACCATGAGCAAGGAGAGCGGCCTTCGATCGACCGCGTCATTGAGCTGTTGGGCCCTCTTACCGGCAAGACCGATGATCTGTTGGATGCTGGCAACGAGCGAAAAGCACGTGAACCGTCTCGTGGTCGGGGGCGTCGGCGCGCGCCATCTGCATGATGTGAGTTTCACCTTGTGAGCATGTTTCACTCTGCTCATTCAGGCTTGGGCGCCGTATCAACAGATCAATAGGATCATCGAGCTTTTAGGTCGCCACATTGGTTTGCGCCTAAGCGTTGAGTTGGGTGACCTCGATCAACCGCAATGACGGCGTGTAGACTAGCAGTGAGTTGGTATCAGCTGTCGGGCAGGTTCCGCCATTCGAATAGAGGATGTCAGTTGCGTCCATTTTTTCTCTCACCGCTTCGATGTTTTCAACTTGGATCGTGAAGTGGGGATCGGGGGTCGGGTTGTGGAGCAGGCCGTGCGAAGCTGGATAGGTGGCTGACGGTTTGACAAGGTGAATGCCGCGGCCGTTTTTACCAAAGAACGCAGCGTCACGCTTTTCTGCACTGCCACTATCGTTGGCGTCAGGAGCAACACCCTCTTCGAGTCCAACAATGTCCCGGAAGAACGTAACTGACAGCGCCACGTCGTGTGCAGGTATCATGACGTGATGGATTTCAACGTGTTCTGAAGCGTCCTGCTTGTCGAGTTGGTCTGGCGGCAGCGGCGATTTGGTCTGGTTGATTTCGATGACGTTGTAGGAAGGATCGTAGACGTAGACCTGGTGAATGCCGGCCATCGCATAGACGCCTGTATCGGAGAATGGGATGCCGGCTTCGGTCAGCCGGTCCATGATACCCTGCAGGTCTGACACCCCGATTGCAAAGTGTCCGCCAATGGTTGGATTGTGCAGGAAGCCGTTGTCCTTGGCGAAGCTTGGTATTGACCGAACTGCGTGGATGCCACGGTTTTCGATGCCGAAACAGGCAATGCTGCGATCGTCATGATGCAGTTCCCCCATGGTCTCAGGGTAGATCCACTTGCCCTCAATCAGTCCGATTATTTCTGTCAGAAACTTCCGTGTTTAAATAACATCCTGGGCGGGTAGGTTCACGTGATGAATTTCCCAGTTCATAGGAACTCCAATAGGTTCGTCGGCTGGGTTTCGCAGTTCAGGCGGATGCTGCGTTTGATTTAGAGGAAGCGCTTCAAGCTGGCGACGAAGTCCTCAAAACGGTCATGATGCACCCAATGGCCAGCATTGGCATACATCTCGACCTGCGCATTATTGAATTTTGTGAGGCGACCGTCTTCTTCCGGGTTGGTTGCCCAACTCTCTTCGCCGTACATCAGAAGTGTCGGACATGAAATCTGGCCCCAGAGATAATCGAGATCAGCCTGAGGCATATCGGACGGTGGCCAGGCGCGCAGGTAGTTGTCGAACTTCCACGAGTACGTCCCATCTTCGTTCTGGTTGACGCCGTAGCGGGTCAAGTGGTCTGCCATCTCCTTCGTCAGGAATTGGTTTTTGTCCTGCATCCGGGCTGCAGCTTCCTTGAGACTCGGATAGCGCCTTGGTTGGCGACCCGACAGGTCACGCTTGCGATCGATCCACTCAGATAAGCGTTCGGCTGGTGTTTTCTGTGTTCGTTCGGCAAGAACCTTTGGCGACGGACCCAGTCCTTCGATCGCAACGAGTTTGTTTACGTTCTCTGTGTAGGTGCCGGCATAACGGAGCGCTATGTTGCCCCCCAGTGAGTGGGCTAAAATCGTAACGGGTGCCAAGTTTTGTTGATGGATCAGCTGTGCGAAGTCATAAACATACGCAGCCATGGTGTAGTCGCCGTCTGGCGTCCACTGGCTATCTCCATGCCCACGTAGTTCGGGCACGATGACGTGCCAGTCGTCTTTCAGCGCAAGCGCAACTGGGTCCCAACTACGGCCATGGTCCATGCCGCCATGTTGCAGGATGAGAGGTGGTGCATCAGGATTGCCCCAGTCCAGATAGTGGAGTCGTAAGCGTTGCGACGTATAGAAATTCGATGTTGGACCAATCGCGGTCGGAATGCTCATGTTGCCGTCTCTTGTTTTTCTGCACGACGTTGAGCGCACTATCGCTCCCCGTTCGGGTCTATCGCAAGAGGTCTGACGTTCACGTCACGGTTGATGCAATCGCAATCTTGAGAGCTGTGACAGGCAACGGCTTAACCATGTTGCGCAAATTGGTCACTGCTATATCTCTGTATTGATTGGATGAAAACGTTTGCATTGTTGTTTTCATGGGCCACTTGCGCGATGACAAGAGTTCATGCTCGGCCCTTGATTTATTCGAACTGTGGGAGCAGGCGCGGTAGGCTCTGGGGTCAAGCACGACATTAATGGTTACGGGGACGGCATATGGGTCAGGCTGAGCCACGCGTGGACTTGCACGAGCCGATCGGTGATACGGTCAAAACTACCACCTGCTACATGTGTGCATGTCGCTGTGGGATTAAGGTGCATCTTAAGGATGGCACCGTTCGCTACATTGAAGGCAACAAAGATCACCCAGTGAATAAGGGCGTCCTTTGTGGCAAGGGTTCTGCTGGCATTATGCAGCACTACTCGCCAGCCCGGTTAACTGCTCCGATGAAGCGCGTGGGTCCTCGCGGATCGAATGAGTTCGTCGAGATTAGCTGGGATGAGGCGCTAGGTCTGGCTACGGATTGGCTGAAAGACATTCGTGCCAGGGATCCGCACAAGTTTGCGCTGTTTACAGGCCGTGATCAGAGCCAGGCTTTGACGGGTTGGTTTGCACAACAGTTTGGAACGCCGAACTTTGCAGCTCACGGCGGGTTTTGCTCCGTCAACATGGCTGCTGCCGGTCTTTATACCTTTGGTGGCTCCTTCTGGGAGTTTGGTGAGCCGGATTGGGAGCACACCAAGTATTTCATGATGTTTGGGGTGGCCGAGGATCACGGTTCCAACCCGATTAAAACAGCTTTGGGCAAGCTCAAAGGCAAGGGCACGAAGTTCGTTGCTGTCAATCCAGTGCGTTCTGGCTATGGCGCGATCGCTGACGAATGGATCGGTATCAAGCCTGGTACCGATGGCATGTTTGTCGCTGCTATCATTCGTGAACTCTTGATTAATGAAAAAATCGATTTGCAGTCTTTG
The DNA here is from genome assembly GCA_002689605.1 of Filomicrobium sp. Taxonomy (GTDB): domain Bacteria; phylum Pseudomonadota; class Alphaproteobacteria; order Rhizobiales; family Hyphomicrobiaceae; genus Tectiglobus. Next base: position 36,352 of record NZGY01000159.1, on the reverse strand, counting down.
GTGACCTACACCAATGCGCCTTGGCTCGTGATCCAAGACGAAGGCGCAGCCGATCACGGTTTGTTTGCAAGGAATGAAGACGGTAAGCCGCTTTGCTTTGATAAGAAGACCAATCAGATCGTTGATGCAACCGGTGTTGATGTGTCTCCAAGTCTGTCCGGTGAGGTGGAGCTAGCTGATGGACGCAAAGCGGTTCCATCATTTCAGTTGATCGCTGAGCGTTTTCTTAGTGAGTACCACACGCCAGAAGAGGCAGAGAAGATCACTGGCGTGCCGGCGGCAACGACCCGGCGCATTGCCAATGAGATTGCGGAAGCTGCGTTCGAGAGCCAGGTTGAGCTGGACATTCCATGGACGGATTGGGCCGGCCGCCGTCATGAAAAGATGGTCGGTCGTCCGGTTTCCTTCCACGCCATGCGTGGCATCTCTGCGCACTCCAACGGTTTCCAGACTTGCCGGATGCTGCACCTTCTGCAGATCCTGTTGGGTACGATCGATTGTCCAGGTGGGTTTCGCTACAAAGCGCCGTTTCCAAAGCCAACACCGCCGCCACTGAAGCCAGCAGGAAAGAAAGGCACGGTTAAGCCGAATACTCCGATTGGCGGCGCGCCGCTTGGCTTCCCGACCAGCCCGGATGATTTGTTGGTTGATGATGATGGTTCGCCATTGCGGATTGATAAGGCTTATTCGTGGGATGCACCTGTCGCGGCGCATGGCTTGATGCATATGGTGTTGACCAATGCGGCCAACCACGACCCTTACGGCATCGACACACTGTTCATGTATATGGCCAACATGAGCTGGAACTCATCGATGAATATTCCAGCCATTCTGAGCCATCTGACGGATAAGAACCCAGAGACCGGCGACTATAAGATCCCGCGGATCATCTACTCGGATGCCTATTATTCCGAGATGGTGCCGTATGCAGATCTGATCCTGCCAGATACAACTTATCTTGAGCGCTGGGACTGCATCTCAATGCTCGATCGACCGATTTCTGACCCGGATGCGCCGGCTGACGCGATCCGGCAGCCGGTTGTTGAGCCTGACCGGAATGTGCATCCGTTCCAAACAGCATTGCTGGAGCTTGGCGCGCGACTTGGTTTGCCTGGCTTCGTCGATGATGAAGGCAATGCAAAGTATCCTGGTGGCTATGCAGACTATATCGTCAACCATGAGCGTGCGCCCGGCGTAGGGCCGCTTGCAGGCTATCGCGGGGAAGACGGCCAGCTGTACGGCAAGGGTGCGCCGAACCCTAAGCAGTTGGAGCAGTACATAGAGAATGGCTGCTTCTATGCGCACGAGCTGGAGCCGGATCAGCGATACTTCAAACATGCCAATAAAGGCTATCTTGAGTGGGCTACGGCGGCTGGCTTTATAGGTGCACCGAACCCGGTAACGTTCCAACTCTATCTGGAGCCCCTGCAGACTTTCCGTCTCGCTGCGGAAGGACACGGTCCGATCCAGCCGCCTGAGAGTCATAAGGCACGCATCAAACGGTTCTTTGATCCAATCCCGTTCTGGTATGCTCCATTCGAAGGAACGATGCTCGATGAAGACGAGTATCCGATGCATGCCGTCACCCAGCGCCCAATGGCGATGTATCATTCCTGGGGATCTCAGAATGCATGGCTGCGGCAGATCCACAGCTTTAACCGTCTCTACATGAGTCGCAAGAAAGGTGAATTACTCGGTGTCGAAGACGATGGCTGGGTATGGATCACGAGCGCAATTGGTCGGGTGAAAGCCCAAGTCAGGTTGATGGAAGGTGTCAACGACGACACCGTCTGGACCTGGAACGCGATCGGCAAGCGGCGTGGTGCATGGGGCCTTTCGGAAGATGCACCTGAAGCAAAGAAAGGCTTCTTGTTGAACCACTTGATTTCGGAGCTATTGCCGGAACGCGAGGGTGGTTATCGCTTTGCGAATAGCGACCCGATCACCGGGCAGGCCGCTTGGTATGACCTCCGCGTGCGTATTGAAAAAGCCAGTGCACATGAGGCTGAAGAGAGCTACCCGCAGTTTGAGCGTTTGACGCCGGCCAATGATAAGGCACGTCCTGAAGTGTTGGCATTTGATGGTACACATAAGGCTAAGTCGGGAGGTGCACGATGACGGCTTTACCGCAATCGACCGATAAGAAGCTCGGTCTGGTTATCGATCTTGACACCTGCGTTGGATGTCAGGCCTGTGCCACCAGCTGCAAGGAATGGAATACGGGTGGCTACTCAGCACCGTTGTCCGACAGCGAACCTTACGGTGCTGATCCCACAGGGGCCTGGCTCAATCGTATTCATGGCTACGAGATCACGAAGGATGACACGTCCAGGACGGTTCATTTCCCGCGTTCTTGTTTGCACTGTGAGGAGCCGGCTTGTGTTACTGTCTGTCCGACAGGGGCATCTTACAAGCGCGCCGAAGATGGGATTGTTTTGGTCAATCCTGATACCTGCATCGGCTGCAAATTGTGTTCCTGGGCATGCCCCTATGGTGCTCGGGAATATGACAGCAATCACGGCGTGATGAAGAAGTGCACCCTTTGTGTTGACCGGATTTACAACGAAACTTTGGAAGAAGAGGATCGTGTTCCAGCCTGTGTCCGGGCCTGTCCGACAGGGGCACGCCATTTCGGTGATTTGGGTGATCCGAACAGTGACGTTTCACAACTCGTCAAGGAACGTGGCGGTTACGGCTTAATGCCTGAAACGGGCTACAAGCCGGTGAACAGATACCTGCCACCGCGTCCACGTCGGGATAGCACCAGCGCGAATGATCAAGCTGCTGCGCCCGTCCAGACACCTGGAAATCCACAAGACATCAGCGAGCGGTTCTTTAGCTGGGCCGATAAAATGCTGTCGCGATAGGAGGCAGATATGCATCCCGCATATTCAGTTATATTCTTNACGACGGCNTCTGGCGCGGGTTACGGCTTGCTCATTTGGATGGCNCTNGGTNTGCTCGTCGGCGTCGTTCCGCCTTCTGCNTGGTTTGGCTTCTTTGGCCTNGCCCTGGCGACCTTNCTGATCGTTTTCGGNCTACTGTCCTCCATGCTTCACCTAGGACGACCTGAGCGNGCTTGGCGTGCCTTTTCCCAGTGGCAGACTTCCTGGTTGTCACGTGAGGGNGTTGCGGCTGTGGCGACGTTCGTACCGATGGCGGTNTTTGGTATTGGNTGGGTCTTTATGGANGANGCCACCGGTATTTATGCGTTGGCGGCAATACTCTCGATCGTTGGAGCCTTGATNACCGTGTGGTGCACGGGGATGATTTACGCCTCNCTGTCNACAATCAAGGCATGGCATCATCCATTGGTAGCTCCGATCTANTGTGCCNTGTCACTTGTTACTGGCTGCATTCTTTTCAATGTGCTGGTTACAGTCTGGTTNGGTANAGAGCCTGAGTTGATCTGGCTGGGTCTCATACTCGTGCTTGCTGGTTGGCTCCTTAAGGTTGTTTATTGGAGCCAGGTTGATACAGAGCGCAAGACGACGACAGCTGGCGATGCGACNGGGCTTGCTGAGTTTGGCACGGTCAAAGTGCTGGAACCAGCTCACACGCAGCCGAACTTTGTCATGCGGGAGATGGGTTTCCAGATCGGACGCAAGCACGCAGACAAACTTCGNCTTGTCGCGACGATTGGGTTGTTCGTGGTCCCTGCGCTATGCCTACTCATGCTATTGGTAGCAGGTCCAGCTGCGGCGGTGTTGGTTGGACTGATCTCTCTCATTTCGGTTTGTATTGGCGTCCTAACCGAACGCTGGTTGTTCTTTGCTGAAGCCAAGCACATTGTCATGCTCTACTACGGGGCGGAGGCTGTTTGATTGGTTCGGCGTCACCGGACTAAGACTGAGNTGGGCGGTTGTTTGCCGNTGGCGTCAGCCGCCCTCGTCGTGAAGGGNACCAAGTTACTTCTGGTGATGGGTACTATTGGTTGCGCTCATCATTTGCTTGGTTGCGACATCTAAGTTGAGATGAGGCTTTGCCCTGTTCTCGTAGCCTTTGATAGAAAGGGCCCNNAGAGCAAGATCGTTCCGGGTGGAATTACCGTTCGACTTGCTCACTTTGTTGGCCGGAATGTGAATCTTGCTCTACTCAATAAGTTTAGAGACCNATTCACGTTTCAGTTGGATGCGCCAAGCGCTTCCATCTGAAACTATCGGGCTCTAGATTGCTGTTTTGGGCACGCAATCTTGCCGCAGCCGGTTGCGGATTGATTGGTAAATAGGCTCTTTAGCACGCCCGGTATCAACCTCTTCTTGTTCGTAAGCGCAAAATGTCTTAGCGNTAAATCGATTGCGCTGTAGCCAAACGCCCAACGCTCAGTTACAAGGCAGCGCCGATATGCCAAAACGCACCGACATCTCGTCGATTATGATCATTGGGGCCGGTCCGATTATTATCGGGCAGGCTTGCGAATTCGATTATTCCGGCACACAGGCGTGCAAGGCTCTCAAGGAAGAGGGCTATCGGATCATCCTGGTCAACTCTAATCCAGCGACCATTATGACCGATCCGAGCATGGCTGATGCAACTTATGTCGAGCCGATAACACCGGAAATTGTCGCCAAGATCCTTGCGGAAGAACGNCCGGANGCTTTGTTGCCGACGATGGGTGGCCAGACGGCACTCAATACGGCTCTGTCGCTTCAGAAGAGCGGTGTTCTTCAGGCACTCGGCGTTGAGCTGATTGGGGCNGATGCTGCTGCCATCGACAAGGCGGAAGATCGCAAGTTGTTCCGCGAAGCGATGCAGAAGATCGGCTTGGAGATGCCGAAGTCGGCACTNGCGCACAATATGGCAGAGGCCATGACGGCACTCGAGGTTGTCGGTCTGCCGGCCATTATCCGTCCATCGTTCACACTTGGTGGAACCGGTGGAGGTGTTGCTTATAACCGTCAGGAATACTTGGAGATCATCGAGCGCGGCCTCGATGCCTCGCCCACNAGCCAGGTTCTNGTCGACGAGAGCGTNCTTGGTTGGAAGGAATATGAGATGGAAGTTGTTCGCGATAAGGCGGACAACTGCATNATTATATGTTCTATCGAAAACGTTGATGCCATGGGGGTCCATACCGGCGACTCGATGACCGTGGCACCGGCGCTGACGCTGACGGATAAAGAGTATCAAATCATGCGGGATGCGTCGATTGCAGTCCTGCGTGAGATTGGTGTCGAGACTGGCGGCTCGAACGTCCAATTCGCGGTCAATCCAAAGGACGGGCGTCTCGTTGTAATTGAGATGAACCCGAGGGTGTCTCGTTCGTCGGCATTGGCATCCAAGGCAACGGGCTTCCCGATTGCAAAGGTCGCTGCTCGGTTGGCTGTTGGCTACACGCTCGATGAGCTTGAGAATGATATTACTGGCGGCGCCACTCCGGCGTCATTCGAGCCAACGATCGATTATGTTGTCACCAAGATCCCACGCTTTGCTTTCGAGAAGTTTGAAGGCGCCGATCCAACACTAACGACGGCAATGAAGTCCGTTGGCGAAGTCATGGCGATCGGTCGGACATTTGCGGAGAGCTTGCAAAAAGCATTGAGATCGATGGAGTCCGGTCTCACCGGCCTTGACGACGTTGATCTTGAAGGCCTTGGTCAGGGTGATGATAAGAACGTTATTCGCGCAGCGCTCAGTACGCCAGCGCCGGATCGACTCCTGAAGGTNGCGCAAGCGCTGCGGCTTGGATTTTCTGAAGAGCAGGTGCACGAGTTCTGTAAGTATGATCCGTGGTTCATCTCGCGGATCAAAGAGATCATCGACCTGGAGGAACGAGTTCGTGCGCACGGCCTTCCTCAAATTGCCTCCTTACTGCGTGGATTGAAGGCCAACGGTTTTTCNGATGAGCGTCTGGCGAAGTTGGCGGGTGTCCCGGTTTCAGATGTCGTGCAGCTGCGCGATTCGCTTGATGTCCATTCAGTCTATAAGCGGATTGATACGTGTGCAGCTGAGTTCGCGTCACCGACAGCATACATGTACTCAACCTATGAGAGTGGNTTGGTCGATGCNCCGATGAGTGAGGCTTATCCCACTGATCGTGAGAAGATCATTATNNTGGGTGGTGGTCCGAACAGAATTGGTCAGGGCATCGAGTTCGACTATTGTTGCTGCCACGCTTGCTTCTCGCTGTCTGACGTTGGCTACGAGACGATCATGGTCAACTGCAATCCGGAGACAGTATCGACGGACTACGATACGTCGGATCGGTTGTATTTCGAGCCGCTCACTGCTGAAGATGTGCTTGAACTTATTCAAACGGAACAATCGAATGGCACGGTCAAGGGGGTCATCGTCCAGTTTGGCGGTCAGACACCGTTGAAACTCGCAGCTGCCTTGGAAGAGGCTGGGGTTCCGATCCTTGGTACTTCGCCTGACGCCATCGACCTGGCCGAGGACCGAGATCGGTTCAATGCGTTGATCAAAAAACTGGATTTGCAGCAGCCAGAGAGCGGTATTGCTGGTTCACCTGAAGCAGCGAAAGAAGTTGCTTCTGAGATCGGCTATCCCATTGTGATCCGTCCGTCCTATGTCCTGGGTGGCCGGGCGATGGAAATCCATTACGATGCGAGCGACTTGGACAAGTACGTGGCACGGCTATCAGCAACGCTGGATAACCCGACCGAGTTGGTCGTTTCCAAAGAGCGACCATTGCTCATCGACCGCTATCTGAGCGGTGCTATCGAGGTCGATGTCGACGTTCTATGTGATGGGGAAGATGTCTTCGTTGCAGGCATCATGGAGCACATTGAAGAGGCGGGAATTCACTCCGGCGACTCAGCCTGTTCTCTACCCCCCTATTCTCTCGGTCCGGCAATCCAGGCTGAGCTGGAAAGGCAGAGCCACGCGCTTGCAAAGGCACTGGGTGTCGTGGGTCTGATGAATGTCCAGTTTGCGATCAAGGACGCCCGCGTCTTTATTCTGGAAGTAAATCCACGTGCCAGCCGGACCGTACCGTTTGTTGCAAAGGTTGTCGGTATTCCTCTGGCGGGTATGGCAGCGCGGGTTATGGCTGGAGAGAAGATCAAGGATCTCGATCTGAAACCGATCTCGGTCAATCATATTGCTGTTAAAGAAGCAGTTTTTCCATTTGCACGTTTCCCTGGTGTTGATCCGGTTCTCGGTCCTGAAATGCGGTCAACCGGGGAAGTGATGGGTATAGACAGGGATTTTGCTGTTGCGTTCGGCAAAGGCCAACTTGGAGCTGGGCAAAAGCTGCCAATGTCAGGCAAGGTTTTCGTGTCCGTGCGTGATAGCGATAAAGATGGCATTGTGGAGCCCGTAAGTGAGCTGAGCAAGATGGGATTCTCCATCGTTGCGACGCGTGGCACGAAACGTTTCCTGGATGCGAATGGCGTCAAATGCGAGGCGATCAATAAGGTTCTCGAAGGTCGTCCACATATTGTTGATGCCATGAAGAACGAGGAAATATCTATAGTTTTCAACACGACAGATGGTGCGAAGGCGCTCGCGGACTCCAAGGACATCCGACGCACCGCCTTGCTGAACAATATTCCGTACTATACAACTTTGTCGGGTGCCGTTGCAGTGACCAAGGCAATCAAGGCTTTGAAGGCTGACATTCTGAAAGTGGCCCCATTGCAGTCTTACGTATAGTCGGTTGGGCGCTTCTGGCTTTGAGCCGAATGTGTGCGTCCTCGTCAGGTAGGGCTTTACTCCGAATACAATTGTGACCTTAAATAAACGAGATCCGAGATTATGAACGGATCCAACAGGAGATTATGTCGATGGAACGTGTGCCGATGACGGTTGAGGGCCATGCCGCTTTGGAGGCCGAATTGCATCGTCTCAAATCTGAGGAGCGGCCACGCATCATTCAGGCAATCGCCGAAGCGCGTGCTCACGGCGATCTCTCCGAAAATGCCGAGTATCATTCCGCGAAAGAAGCGCAGGGGATGAACGAGGCCAAGGTGGCTGAGTTGGAAGATAAGCTTGGTCGAGCTGATGTTGTTGACCCGTCCACTCTGTCAGGCGACAGCGTGAAGTTCGGTGCAACTGTGAAGCTCGAGGACGAGGACACAGAAGAAGAAGTCACCTACAAGATCGTCGGTGAAATGGAAGCAGACGTCAAAGCCGGGAAAGTTTCGGTCACGTCGCCGATCGCGCGGGCGTTGATTGGTAAAAGCGAAGGCGACACCGTCGAGGTGAATACACCGAAAGGCGGCAAGTCCTATGAGATCCTCAAAATTCAGTGGAAGTAGAGTAAGTTTTGCCGGCGGCTGCTACAGTTCCAACAGGTGACGGCGGCGATAGCCGAACTTATTTTGCCTGGACGGTTGGTATCGCACTTATTTACAGCGCGGTGCACATCAGCGCGCGCTTGTTAGCATCTCCCAATCTTGGGGAAGATGATCCCCTGACCAATATTCTGATTCAGGAGTGGGCGGCGGGTTATTCGGTCTGGTATCCGCCTATGTTCGAGTGGATGGCATGGTGCGTTGAGCAAATTGCCGGGCCCTCTTTACTTGGCTTTCAGCTTCTCAAATACGGTTTGCTTATCGGGACGATTGGGGCGATCTACTGGGCGGCTTTTTACGTCACAGGTCACGCACTTTGGTCACTTATCACTGCAGAAGCATTGACACTGATCTACCATATCGGTTGGCGGTTCCATGAAGGTTTTACCGGTATCATACCGGCGATGTTCTTCTCTGCTTTGGCGCTATGTTTTAATCTCAGGATCTTGAGAGGGTCACAAGTCTTAGACTTCTGCTGGCTAGGTTTGGCACTTGGCTGCGGATTGTTGTCGACACACAATTTTGCAATCGGCATAGCCGCTTTTTTCTTAGCGGCACTGTTGGTTCCCAGCGCACGCGCGGCTTTTTATCGGTGGCCGCTGATCTTGACGGTGGTGATCGCCGGTGTGGTTGTTTCGCCTTATTACGTTTGGATCGTGAGCGACGCCGGACGTCTAGGTCAATTGTCTGCTGTGACGTCAGTCTTTACCCATTCAAACCCGCATATCAATCCTGCGAAGGCACTGCGTAAAACGCTCGGAATACCCTTTGCGTTTTTTTGGTCGCTGCTGATTTCCTTACTGCTTGGTTCGCTGCATCGTGTCCGGGATCATTTCCGGCAAAGGATATTGCCTGTCGTTGATTGGCATGCGCATCCGTTGTTGGCTTTTCTGGGACTCTACGCAGTCATTGCCTACGTGTTGTTGTTTGCTGCTGCGTTTGGCCTGTCGTATGTGCGTTATGCCAGCCATGATCTGCTCGCGTTTATGGTGCCGGTTTTGGTGCTTCTGTTCGGTGCGATTTTTCTTGTCGAACCGACGGAGCGTGAAATGCATCGCTGGGGTCGGATCTGCCTTGCAATTATCGTGTTTGCGTTTGTTGCCCGCGCCGCGAATATGTTTGTGCAAGACCCCGTTTGCAAAATCTGTCGCTGGGGCGTGCCTTATGACCAGCTAGCGCAGCACCTTGCGAGTAATGGAGCCGTTCCCAAAAAGATCATCGTGTTTGAGCAAGAGTTGGGTGGGAACCTGCGTCTTAAGTTTCCTGCTTCGTTGGTTGAACTGACGAGTGTTCAGCAATTCAAGCCAGACGTTCGTTTCAAGTCGGATCAAGGCGCTGTTGCGTTGGTTTGGCAGGTTGACGGACGGAACGGGTTATACGATCCCGAATATGTCTTAAGTGGACGTTTGAACAAGGTGGGCCTTGCGGATTCAGTGCAGGAGTTTCGTGCACCTTGGGAGCATCTCTTTAAGCAACGTGGTTATCGCCATACAGTCTGGCGTTATCTTGTTGTGCAGGCTAGAGCCCGATCGTTTCAGATGGAAGCGCTTGGCGCATCCAACTGAAACGAGAATCGGTCTCTAAACTTATTGAGTAGAGCATGATTCACGTTCCGGCCAACAAAGTGAGCAAGTCGAACGGTGGTTCCATCCGGAATGATCTTGTTCTAGGTAAGCAGGTGCATCGCTGTTTGTCACTTAGCCTTTTCAAAAGCCACAATGAGATTGTTGGCTGGCATCTCAACAATGCTCGGCTTATTGAACCCCTGTGCGACTGCCAAATCAACAATCGCTGATAGCTGACGAATTCCCCATTCTGGATCGCGCGATCTCAAGCTTTGATCGAAAGCGAGGTTGCTTGGTGCGGTTGGATGGTCGTCGCGGAAGAATGGACCGTAGAAGATTAGGTGTCCTCCCGATTTGAGGTGCCTGCTGGATCCACCAACTATCCCGCTACACACGGTCCACGGTGAAATATGGATAACGTTGGCTGTGAAAATGGCATCGAGCTTGGTTGGTGGTCTGCCGTGTGCACCGAGTTGCCAATCGTCGAGAGATGCGTCTAATCGGACAGCTGGTTGGACCTTGGTGGAGCGCTCATTGATACGCCAAGCGTCAATACTGCTTATGTTTTCTTGCGCGAATTCTGTCGGCCACCATGTCAATTTCTCAAAAGTCCTGCCGAAGGAAACAATGTGCTGACCTGATCCGCTTCCAATTTCCATTGCGTCGCCAGGGACCGTAGGCAGGATTGTTGAAAGGACCTCGGTGATAGGGCCGATATTACGATGGTAAGCCGGTGCATCGCGGCGAAGATCTGGAGATTGCATTGGGTATGACCTTACTTGCGTGGTCGTTCTTCAAACGGNAGACCAGGGGCGTATTTGGTTCGTTTGATNGTTACNGCTGTTTTCACGCTCGCGACATTCGGAGAGGCTGAGAGTTTGTTGATCAGAAAGTCTTGAAACAGAGTCATATTGGGTGCGATGCATTTGAGCATATAATCGGTTTCACCGGACATCATGTAGCTCTCGCGAACCAAGGGCCAAGTGAGGATGAGATTGTCAAAGGCTCGCAGATCGGATTCGGTCTGCGAATGAAGCGCAACAGATACAAACACCGTNAGCTCATATCCAAGTGCCTCTTGATCGACATCGGCGTNGTAGCCGCGGAGTAGCCCCGCTGATTCGAGCGCTCTGACCCGGCGAAGGCATGGTGGCGGCGTGATTCCAACGCGTTGGGCCAATTGGACGTTGGTTATGCGGCCGTTTTCGGTCAACTCTTTCAGAATACGCCAATCGGTGGCGTCCAGGCTGAGGCTCATGGGTGTTGGGGTCTTATACTCTTGTCGATGCCCCCAACTTAGACGTGATCAGTGGAATGTCACGCGCAAAGCTTGCATCGGCTGTGCTGACCTTGGCTGTGGCGTGAGGCCCCGTCGACTCGACGCACGATAGCGCTATCTATGCTGGTATGGCGGAAGCAGAAAACAATAGCGTCGCTCCACTCGATNCTTTGCGTGGATTNCGCAGCTGGCTGATTTGCGATGGTAAGGCTGGCATGATGGTGCAATTGCGTGGCGTTGCTGATGCTTTGGGGTTGGATTATGACATGAAAATTGTCAAACCAACGGGTATTGCACGCATTCTTGCCCCTTGGGGACCCACATCAGCAGATGGTCAAATGGGCGGAGACGATNNGTTNTTCGCGATGCCATTTCCCGCCATAGNGATAGCGACCGGACGTGCCAGCATTCCATACCTCAAGAAGTTGCGCCATCTCGTGGGGCCGTCTTGCTTCACTGTTGTGCTGCAGGACCCTAAGACTGGTCGCGACACGGCGGACTTGATCTGGGTTCCAGCGCATGACCGTAGACGTGATGTCAATGTCATAACGACCCTGACCGCCCCACATAGTTTTTCTCAGGACCGCCTGGCTGAGTTACGCAAAACAATGCCGGAGGAGATTGCGGCTTTGCCTGGACCAAGGGTGACCGTGGTTCTTGGCGGCAAGAACGGTGTCTATAAATTCACCGATGCGGACGATGATCGCTTGGGGCGGAGTCTCGCATCGCTCAAAGNATTAGGCGCCAGCTTTTTGATTACGCCGTCCCGGCGATCGCATCANCGNTTGNTTCGNACTGTTGATNCNGCGACAGCNGATGCNCCNCGGATNATGTGGGATGGTTCCGGNGAAAACCCCTATCCTGCATTTCTGGCGCATGCGGATCTGCTGGTTGTTACAGCGGACTCTGTCAATATGACGGGGGAAGCCTGTTCNACCGGTCGACCGGTTTTTGTTTTCACGCCGTCTGGCGGGTCAGCGAAATTTCATCGATTTCATGATGCTTTGAAACAACATGGGGCTACTCGCGAGTTGCCTGATTGTTTTGATNNGTTAGAGACCTGGGCCTATGAGCCTTTGACTTCGGCGGAAANTATCGGCAGGGAAATAAGCCAACGCTGGCTNCAAAGACAGAAGATGATGCCGGGCGTTGTCCGACCAGACANCTTTTGATGTTCGGAATTGGCGTCAGGTTCAACCTAGGAAGAGGTTCATCGACATGNGTTACTTGAATATTGAAAAGCTGAAAAGTGCCGAGGTTGCCACCGAGCCTTTCAACTATGTCATTGTTCCGGAATTCTTAGGCGCTGATACTGTCCGCCAGATAAATGAGACATANCCNAATATTGAANAGGGNGGTTCNTATCCGCTNGAGAGNCTCGAAACTAATATGATGATCAAGGACGTTATTGACGAACTTGATGGACCTGAATTTGAGACAGCGATCGCGGAAAAATTNGNAGTGGANCTNGAAGGGCNGCCGAAGATGTATTCGTTGCGGGGATACACGCGCTCGAAGGATGGCCGTCTGCATACGGATTCAAAAGATAAGATANTAACGGTTCTGTTGTACTTGAATGAGAATTGGCAACACGAAGGCGGTAAGTTGCGGTTGTTGCGAAATGGCAAGGATGTCGACGACTATGTGACCGAGGTTCCGCCAGATAACGGAACACTGTTGGTATTCAAGCGCTCNGACAATTCATGGCATGGCCATCATCCGTTTGAGGGACAGCGAAGATCTCTACAGATGAACTGGATGACCACGGAAGGCTCCAAGAGTTTTCACAAGCTTCGCCACAAATTGTCAGCAGCTGTGAAGAGCCTGACGCGAACCGGCTGAGGTATTGCCTCAGTTCTGACGTTCCATCACTGTTGAGACATTCGGCGTTGATNTGATCGAGACAACGCCTTGGCNTGTGTGTGGAGAAAGATGGAGCAGTTTGGATACGCTCGACTAGCAGCAGGTGGCTCGCAGAAGTGGCCNTTGGGAACTGCGCAGCCNCGATTGGCAAGGCGGGTGNNGCTGATATGCGAGCTTGGGTTGTTCTATATTGGTGCGCCACTGCTGATGAGCTGGGCGATATTCGCCTGGCATATTCCGCTCGTTTATGTGCTTCAGCCAGTTCTATTTGGTTTTATCGGGTACTTGCTGTGGGATGATACGTTTCGTATTCGACGTGAATTTTCGCGTGGGTTCACCTGGCGGCAATGCGGATTTATTTTGTTGACGTTTGTCTCGCTCGGCGGGGCAATCACCCTTGCGACGTATCTTGTCTATCCTCAGCGTTTTTTGGGTTTCCCACGCTATGCCACGAGTATCTGGCTGATCGTGATGATACTTTATCCACTGCTGTCTGTCGTCGCCCAGGAACTTGTTTTTAGAACATTCTTCTTTCATCGCTATGGGCCACTCTTTAAAGAAGCCAAATGGCTAGCGGTGATGACAAACGGATTGTTATTCGGCTTTGCTCATATCATCTTCGGCAATCTGATTGCGGTTCTTGGTTCCGCTGTGATCGGGTTTGTGTTGGCTTATNGGTATTATGAAACGCGTTCTTTCTGGGCGGTCTGGTTCGAGCACAGTTTGTTTGGGTGCCTCGNTTTTACCGTGGGCCTAGGCGGCTTCTTTTTTACCGGTGTCTCCAACTTCGGATAGTNTCGATCTAATTCGTTTGAATATTNGCCGATTGTTGTTCGAGCCATTGATTGATTGCAGACGGCAGTCCGTCGAGTGGTCGAAAACCGTGGGTCACCAGCACATAACCATTCTGTTCGTTTCCGACCAAAAGACAGGGGAACCCTTCCACGCCTGACTGTTGAGCGAATAAGAAGTCTCTGAAGGTCTCGTTTCTGATGTCAGGGTTCAGCATCAACTGCTTGAAAGNTTCTCGGTCTTCACCTTCCTCTTCGGCAATATCGCAGAGCGTCTCTATATCCGTCACATCGCGATTGTTCGNGTAGAACGCTGTGCTGATTGCAGCCTTCNTCGTCAGNGCTTTCTCGGGCGATTTNTGGCGCGTGACNACGACGGCTCGGCAGGCTGGTTCAGTGTCGTAGACAAANGTGTCNCGATCGAAGAACGAAAAGTCGAACGGTTGTCCAGATGCTTCTCCAACGTTTGTCCATGCACTGCGGATGTAGTCACGGTCTTGCGGTCTCATGGCTTGTGTGTTTCCNGCACGCAATCCACCCATCACCACACGCAATGACAAGCGATCTTGAAATTCGTCGGCNAGGGCAGAAATCACGGGCGAAAAGCCGTAGCACCACGAGCACATGGGATCTGCAAAGTAGAGCAGATGCCGTTCACTGCTCTGGTCATTGATGTCCGACATCTTTTGCTATCCACTCTAGTGCTTACTTCATATGGTGGCGGTTGACATTTGGTGCAGAATTTTTTGCCTGGATCTAATAACTAGATTGTTGAAATCCGGTNAGAAATCAAGTTTGTACGCAGGTGGTAATCTGGCCGGTTTCCAATTGCTCTTTGATGATCTAGAACTCCNGCCAATTGATTTTGACCGCGCTGATGCGGCATTCGACCTACTGGAGAAGAACGGGCATGGCTACGNCGCAATACGTCTATCANATGCATAAANTGTCTAAGACCTATCCGGGTGGCAAGCAGGTTCTCAATAACATTTCTCTATCGTTCATTCCTGGCGCCAAGATCGGTGTTGTTGGTGTCAACGGTGCTGGTAAGTCAACGTTACTGAAAGTCATGGCTGGGACTGTCGACGATTTTGTCGGTGAGGCTTGGGCGGCTGATGGCATCAAGGTTGGCTATCTGGCTCAGGAGCCAGAGCTTGATAACAGTAAGACTGTGCTCGAAAACGCAATGGAAGGTGTCGCAGAAAAGAAGGCAATGCTGGATCGCTTCAACGAACTTGCCATGAATTATTCCGACGAGACGGCGGACGAAATGGCGACATTGCAAGACCAGATCGATGCGCAGGATTTGTGGGATCTGGACAGTCAGGTCGAACAGGCCCTTGATGCACTCCGTTGCCCGCCGGGTGAAGGTGCCGTTGATAATCTCTCGGGTGGTGAGCGACGTCGCGTGGCGTTGACGCGTTTGCTGCTGTCGAAGCCAGACATTCTGCTTCTTGATGAACCGACGAACCACCTTGATGCCGAAAGCGTCGCCTGGTTGGAGCGGTTCCTGATCGATTATGCCGGCTGCGTAATCTTGGTGACGCACGATCGCTATTTCCTCGATAACATCACAGAGTGGACGTTGGAACTCGATCGTGGGCAAGGTGTTCCATACAAGGGCAATTACTCGTCCTGGCTGGAACAGAAGGCCAAACGGCTTGAGGTGGAAAAAGGCCAGGAAGAATCGAAACAGCGTGCACTCAAGCGTGAACTTGAATGGATTCAATCCAGCCCTCGTGCGCGGCAGGCAAAATCGAAAGCCCGTATCGAGGCATATGAGAGGCTCGCTGAAGAGGCTGGTCGGGAAGAAGTTACGACAGCTCAAATCCGCATTCCGCCAGGTCCAAAGCTTGGAGGCGTCGTTGTTGAGGTCGACGGACTACACAAGGGCTTTGAAGACCGTCTGTTGATCGATGACCTGTCCTTTAAGCTTCCACCAGGTGGTATCGTTGGTGTCATTGGCCCGAACGGGGCCGGTAAATCAACGCTTTTCAAGATGATCACGGGGCAGGAGCAACCCGATGAGGGGACCATTCGGGTCGGTGAAACGGTGCAGCTTGGTTACGTTGATCAGTCTCGCGATGCCCTAGATGCCGAGAAGACTGTCTGGGAAGAAATTTCCGACGGCAAGGATGTGATTCAACTTGGTAGTAAGGAAATTCAGAGCAGAGCCTATACTGGTTGGTTCAATTTCCGCGGGTCGGATCAACAGAAGAAAGTCGGTCTCTTGTCTGGTGGTGAGCGTAACCGTGTCCACCTTGCCAAGATGCTGAAGCAAAGTGCCAACCTCATATTGCTAGACGAACCGACGAATGATCTTGATGTCGAGACGCTGTCAGCATTGGAAGCTGCATTGGAGGATTTCCCAGGTTGTGCTGTTGTCATCAGTCACGACCGCTTCTTCCTTGACCGTTTGGCAACACACATTCTGGCTTTCGAAGGGGACAGCCACGTTGAGTGGTTCGAGGGGAACTTTGCTGATTACGAGGAGGACAAGAAGCGCCGCCTGGGCGATGCTGCAGTTGAACCGCATCGTATCAAGTTCAAGCGCTTCGACCGTTAGGTCGACCTAGCATCCAGATGAGCTCGCCAATAACGATGGTGCGGGCTTTTCCCGGGCTTTGCTTTTAAGGTAGGCGGCTGAGGACAGTCACGAGGGCACCGACTTTGCCGTCGTGCTCCTGAATATAATCCTGGAACAGCTTGGTCAGATATGTTGTTACCCAGTTGGAATCGAGCCCAAAAACAAACACTTTGGCGTCGATAACCTTATAGGTGCGCCTGTTTTGTAGGAGGCGCCACTGGACGTCGTACTCTGTCCCGTCGCGTAAAATGACTTTACTGTCGACGAGGACGTAACGGCCATCGCGTTGGGCCACTGGTGGGAAGGTCACGCGGGCTACGGGGTACTTGGGGGCCTCGGTTGCAGCATAGCGGGATATAAATCGAACCGCACCCTTGTAGTAGGTGTTTCTGCTTTTGCGCGGCAAGGCGCGCCGGTAATCCCCCAAAGCTCGTAATGCAATGTCCTTGTAATGGCCGTATGTTCGGATAGCGCTTGAGAATGCGCCGGCGGATCCCTTGCGTTGCGCACTGATCAGCGCATTCGTGGCTTGCCGCATGAAGCGAACGGCTGAATCTTCTTTTCGTGCGGCAGCCGATGTCGCAGCAGCCATGAGTAGTGAAATAACAGATACCGCCAGGACTTTTGTGATGATTAGGCGGGACATACTGGTTGCCATGTTTTTTATCCGTTCGGGCATAACTAACTTTGACTGCGAGTAGATCGATTTCTGCCCCTTGAGAACAATCGAACATGATTGATTCATCGGGTCAAACTTTGTTCAGTGTCCGGTTTCTTCTCGTTACGAAGTGTGGCGTTACAACACTCGTTCCGCAGCTTTGTGACGGAGTTCAGACAATTCGTCATAAGAAGCAATCTGTTCGACATTTTGTTGAAGGTGCAAACTGAAGCGAAAGCGTTGGATCGAGTTGGTTTTCTGCAGCAGCGGTTTAGCTGGGAAGTCTTACTGCGTCGTTAAATTGGGTGCCAGATGGATACAAGTTGGTGTGAGGTTGACATATAAAGATATTCTTATATCTTTTTGTTCATGTCATCCGAAGTGAAAAATGAGCACAAGTTGAGTACTGGACTGGCAGTGTTGCGGGCGCTGGCTGAAAGCACGCGATTGCGGATCGTGTTGTTGTTGGCTGAACGAGAGCTAACCGTCAAAGATCTCACGTTGATCCTTGGACAGAGCCAGCCACGGATTAGTCGGCACCTGAAACTGCTATACGAGGCTGGAGTAATTGAGCGCTACCGCGAAGGCAGCTGGGTATATTTCAGGCTCACGGACTCGACTTGGATTTCTCAGGTGCTCAAAGGGTTTGATCGTTCAGATGCCGAACATGGTCGGGATCTCGATCGACTATCACATCTGCGAGCTGAGCAGGCTTCGCAGGCACAAGCTTACTTTGAGCGTAATGCCGGAGATTGGGATCGCCTGCGATCCCTCTACATAGATGAAGTGGCGGTTGATGAGGTGATTTCGGCTGCGATCGGCGCCCAAGAGGTAGACCTAATGGTTGATCTGGGCACTGGTACGGGGCACGTACTGGAATTATTGTCCGGCCGCTACAAGCGTGCGCTGGGGATCGATGTCAACAAGTCCATGCTGAACTACGCGCGTGCGCGTTTGGATGCTCAGCGCGATGGTGGGGCACAGGTTCGGCACGGTGACCTCTACAACCTATCTTTGGATGACGGCCGCGCTGACTTGGTCGTGATGCATCAGGTGCTGCACTACCTGAGCGATCCAGCATCCGCTATCCGTGAGGCGGGACGCATCTTGCGCCCGGGTGGACGGTTGCTTGTCGTCGATTTTGGTCCTCACGACCTGGATTATTTGCGCGAGGAATTTGCGCATCAACGACTGGGCTTCAGCGATGATCAAATGGCGGGATGGTTTGCAGACTCGCAAATGCAGGTCGCGGAGATGACTGTACTTGAGCCGAGCGGAACTCGCCGCTCCGAGCGCTTAACGGTAGCCCTGTGGATGGGCCAGAAGATGGACGTCGTCGGGATAGATACCAGACGTTCCATAACAATGCGGCAAGTGGAAGGGGCTTGAGAATGCCTGAACATGATCAAATGCGGACTAGTCGCCTGCTTGGTGCCGAAGAGATTGCGGTCTCCTTCGAATTCTTCCCTCCGAAGACGGACAAGATGGAGGCAACGTTATGGTCGGCGGTCGACCGACTTGCTCCCCTTATGCCGGAATTTGTTTCCGTCACCTATGGTGCAGGCGGAAGCACGCGGGAGCGTACCCATGCAACAGTGACCAAGTTGGTCAAGGACACTCAGCTGGTTCCGGCTGGGCACCTCACATGTGTTGGTGCGAGCAAGGAAGAAGTTGACGACGTCGTGCGTAATTATTGGGAGGCCGGCGTTCGGCATATTGTAGCCCTTCGCGGTGACCCGCCGGAAGGTGTTGGTCAACGGTTTGAACCGCATCCTGGTGGCTACCAGAACACTGCCGAGCTAGTTGAAGGCATCCGCTCAATTGGTGAGTTTGATATTGCCGTCAGCGGCTATCCTGAAATGCACCCTGAGAGCGTCTCGCTGAAAGTTGAGATGGATCACCTTAAGGCAAAGGTGGATGCCGGCGCATCACGTATCATTACGCAATTCTTTTTCAATAATTCGCACTACCTCAGGTTTGTTGAGCGGGTGCGGGCGCATGGTATTTGGTGCCCAATTATGCCGGGTATCGTGCCGATCCATAATTTCAGACAGGTTTCCGGTTTTGCGCAGCGCTGTGGTGCCAGTTGTCCACCGTGGTTGGTGCATCGTTTTGATGGTCTGGATGGTGATCCTGGAACCAGTCATCTGGTAGCGGCGGCTGTTGCCGCAGAGCAGGTGATGGATCTTGTGGATCACGGTGTTCGTACATTCCACTTCTACACGCTGAACCGTGCGGACCTTGTTTATGCGATTTGCCATCTACTTGGTGTGCGCCCGCGCCAGGCGAGGGCATTGGCTTCATGATCACGGCCCAGCACAAGGCTCTTTCCGAAGCGATCGCTAAACGTATTCTGGTGACAGACGGGGCGATGGGCACGATGATCCAGCGGCTTGGTTTGGGCGAGACTGATTATCGTGGTGAACGTTTTGCTGACTGGCCACAGGATCTCAAAGGCAACAATGATCTGCTGTCGATTACACAGCCGCATCTGATACAAGAGATCCACGAGTCCTACCTGTTAGCAGGGGCGGATATTATCGGCACGAATACCTTCAACGCGCAGTCGATCTCGATGGCTGACTACGGCATGGAGGAACTGACCTACGAGTTGAATNTTGAGTCCGCAAAAATTGCGCGTGCGGCCATAGAAAAGGTGGGGAACCAAATAGATCGGCCATTGTTTGTTGCCGGTGCCGTTGGTCCGACAAATCGCACGGCTTCACTGTCACCAGATGTCAACAATCCAGGTTATCGCAACGTCTCGTTTGACGACTTGGTTGAGGCTTATGGTGAGCAAGTCAGAGGGCTTATCGCCGGTGGCGTTGATATTGTGCTCATTGAGACAATTTTCGATACGCTGAATGCGAAGGCTGCGGGGTTTGCTGCATTGACGGTGTTTCATGAGCTNAACACTGAACTGCCAATTATTATCTCGGGAACCATAACTGATCGTTCAGGTAGGACTTTATCCGGCCAGACAGTTGAGGCGTTTTGGTACTCTATGCGGCACCTCCGACCACTTGCCATCGGCCTGAACTGCGCGTTGGGNGCTGATCTNATGAGGCCCCATATCTCTGAGCTGTCCAGTCTGACGGACTGTTATGTCTCTGCTTATCCTAATGCCGGATTGCCGAACGAGATGGGTGAGTATGATGAGACGCCTGAGCAGATGNGTGAGCAAATCTTGGAGTGGNCGAACAGTGGTCTCGTAAACATTGTCGGGGGGTGCTGCGGATCGACACCTGATCACATCAAGTTCATCGCTGAAGGTGTTCGCGACTTGCTCCCGAGGCAACTCCCAGATATCGACACTAACATGCGGTTGTCAGGCCTAGACGCGTTCGTGCAGGCCTGACGGAATTGCAAACAGCACGCTCTGAGTGAGGTTAGTTTGGCGCGATGAACCAAGTCGAAGCGTTTGATGTTGAAGGGCAGATTGAAGTTGTCGGGATCAATCTGCCGCCAGATATGGAACAAAGTGAGCGTTTGAGAGCACAGCAGAGCAAAGTCAGCGATNTATNGGTTGTTCTCGAGCGTCATAAGGAGATTGTCGAAGCGGCTTTGGCTGACAGGATCGCGACGGAGCTGCCAGAAGGGATTGTGGCCAGAACAACATTGTCTTTTGCAGATTCGGGTGCGGCCTTTAATGTCAATGTCTTGCCGGTCATTGAAGGCGATGTACGGCTTGACCGTCGGCAGTTTAAAAGCGTTTTGCCCGAGCAAGTAAGCAGNGTGATTTCGGATTANATTGGTGCAAATGCAACTCGCGTTGGCGTCTGGGAACCGAGGATTGTGACTGCTAGTAGGGGGCAAGGCGTGAATGGATCGTCGTCCGTTGAGGCAGGTGGGGCATCGTCAGGGCTAGGACTTATCGGTTGGGTGCTCGGTGCCATGGGGGTTGGTGCCGGTATCGTCGCACTTATGCTATTGCGTTAGTGGGCATTGTTTTGGGGAGAGGGAAATGCGCGTAATCAAGATTGTGCTGCCTGCCGTGCCGAGGGCACTGGATGACAGTGTGAGTCTCTNTTCCAGCGAAATTCGAAGTCAGTTATACAATGAACTTGCGGCTCTTGATGCGGATCTGAACAGCCTCGTGAAGNCTAAGGCAGAGGCGTATTTCCCAGCGCACTACAGTGTCTTTACGCGCACTCACCGTGATGATGTGCGCAATATTGTAACGACNGAGCTCTGGGTGGTTGATCCAACGATCCGATGGCCTGCTGGTCTGCTAACGAGATCGGCTTGGCGGCTATTNATTCCCGTTATGGGGCATGTTGTGCGCGATGCTTATGCAGAGCGGATTACCGGTGCGGCGGTAGATGTGCGGGAGGACGAAGCGACCATTACAGTGTTGGCACCAACGCGTGGCTGGCGTGATCCGATCATTCTCTCCGGTATAGTCCTGGTTCTGACGACGGCGTTTTGGCTTTTGGCCTGGCCATATCTGCAACAGTATCTGCCGCTGCTAAGCGGGAGCGCCTAGGACCGCACATCCNTAGATGACACGTCTTTGCCATCGGGGCGAAGTCTATGAAGGAGAACTNGTCAGTGACAGGCTCTGCAGCAGCAACGTTTGTGAATATTGGCGAACGGACAAACGTNACAGGTTCGGCACGTTTTCGGAAACTGATCGAAAACGATGACTACATGGCGGCCGTCACGGTTGCTCGACAACAGGTTGAGAACGGCGCCCAGATCATCGACGTCAACATGGACGAAGGCCTCCTCGATAGCGAGAAGGCAATGGTCCAATTCCTTAATCTCATCGCCTCGGAGCCCGATATCGCCCGTGTTCCGGTTATGATCGACTCTTCAAAGTGGTCAGTCATAGAGGCGGGACTGAAGTGCGTTCAGGGCAAAGCGNTCGTCAATTCGATCAGCTTGAANGAGGGCNAGGAGCAGTTCCGAGANCAAGCAAGCCTCATTCGTCGCTATGGNGCGGCAACTGTNGTTATGGCGTTNGATGANACAGGCCAGGCAGATACCNTNNAGAGGAAGTTTGAAATNTGCCAGCGAGCCTATCGCATTCTAACTGAGGAAGTTGGTTTTCCGCCTGAAGATATTATTTTTGATCCCAATATCTTTGCCGTTGCNACGGGGATNGAGGAACACAATGATTACGGTGTTGCTTTTATCGAGGCCGTAAGGTTGATCCGGGAAAACCTGCCTCACGCGCACGTGTCGGGTGGTGTTTCAAACCTATCGTTCTCATTCCGTGGCAATGAAGCCGTGCGTCAGGCGATGCATTCGGTATTTCTGTACCACGCCATTAAGGCTGGGCTTGACATGGCGATTGTCAACGCCGGTCAGATTACGATTTACGATGATATAGATCCTAAGCTTCGCGAGTTGTGTGAGGACGTTATCCTCAATCGTCGCGACGACGCGACGGATCGCTTGTTGGAAATTGCCGAGGACTTCAGAGGCCAGGGGAAGAAGGACAAAGTCGCTGATCAGGCGTGGCGGGAAGGTAGTGTTCAAGACCGCCTTAAGCATGCGCTTGTCCACGGCATTACTGACTTTATCGAAGCTGATACGGAGGAAGCCCGGCAAACCGCCCAGCGNCCATTAGATGTTATCGAGGGGCCGTTGATGGCCGGCATGAATGTGGTTGGTGACTTGTTCGGCGAGGGCAAGATGTTTCTGCCTCAGGTGGTGAAATCCGCCCGGGTGATGAAGCAAGCTGTTGCTTATCTTCAGCCGTTCTTGGAAGAGGAAAAGCGGGCCACTGGTCTCGATGCAATGCCGGCGGCAGGTAAGATACTGATAGCGACTGTAAAAGGCGATGTCCATGATATTGGGAAGAACATCGTTGGTGTCGTTCTNCAGTGTAATAACTATGAGGTGATTGATCTTGGTGTGATGGTACCGGCCAATAAGATCATCGAGACCGCGAAATCGGAGAACGTCGATGTTATAGGCCTATCGGGATTGATCACGCCATCGCTCGATGAGATGTGTTTTGTGGCGTCTGAGCTGGAACGAGAGGGTTGCGAAAAGCCGCTTCTGATCGGGGGAGCAACCACCAGCAAGGTCCATACGGCCGTAAAGATTGATCCGAACTACGATCGTGGCCAGACAGTTTATGTAACCGATGCCAGCCGTGCGGTTGGTGTTGTGTCAAAACTTCTGTCTGAGACTGAGAGCGATCGCTTCGTAAAGGGTGTTATTGAAGAATATGAAGNGGTGCGNGCAGCGCACCTCGCGGGTGAACTGCGNAAAACCAGGATATCGCTTTCAGACGCGCGAGCGAACAAGCATGTCATNGATTGGCAAAATCATTCGCCGCGTAAGCCCGCTATGCTCGGCTTGAAGTCCTTNGAGAATTACGACCTNGAGGANCTTGTGCCTTTCATTGACTGGTCTCCGTTCTTTGCAACTTGGGAGTTGTCTGGCCGATATCCGGCTATTCTAAACGACAACAAGGTAGGTCCCGAGGCTAAAAAACTGTTTGCCGACGCACAAGCGATGTTGCGTAGGTTATGCGATGGCAAGTGGTTGAAGGCGAGTGCGGTTNTGGGACTTTGGCCAGCGAATGCCGAAGGTGATGATATCCGGGTCTATGCTTCGGACGAACGTTCGGAAGTGATTGCGACATTCCATAGTCTCCGCCAGCAGATTGCGCGCCGCAAGGACAGTGAGCGGGCACACGTNGCNCTCTCTGANTTCATNGCACCAGTTGAAAGTGGTGTGCCTGATTATATCGGTGGCTTTGCCGTTACAGCGGGCATTGGTTTGGAGGAGGCGCTGGAGAAGCACTTCGACGCGACGGATGACTACGGTCGTATTATGCTGACGGCGCTAGCCGACCGTCTGGCTGAGGCCTTTNCTGAACATATGCATGCGCGTATGCGCCAGGAGTTTTGGGGCTATGCGGAAGGTGAGCAGCTTTCTGTTGAACAGATTATTGGCGAAGAATATCANGGTATTCGTCCTGCGCCAGGCTATCCTGCGCAACCGGATCATACGGAAAANGCTANNCTCTTCAGTCTGTTAGATGCAGAAGACGCGACTGGNATTTCACTAACTGAGAGTTTTGCGATGTTACCTGCTGCTTCCGTTTCAGGGCTCTATTTCTCCCATCCGGAGTCTTATTATTTTGGGGTAGGCAAGATTGAGCGGGACCAAGTTGAGGACTATGCAAAGCGGAAAGGTTGGCCCGTAGAAGTTGCAGAACGCTGGCTGTCACCGGTACTTAATTATGACACTCGGGCAAGAGGTTGAGNATTAGTGCCACTGGATGAGTTGACNGTGGTGTTGCAACAATGCAGAGGCTTTCGCCGNACGCGTTNGAAAACAGGAGTGNGCGNTGTTNGGCCGTCTTNTGCTGATCTTGTTGCAATTGGCAGTAGGCTGGTTCGCAGCGCCTNAGATTGCAAAATTCATCCCCAAGCTGGGGNAGCTTGATATCTTCATTATGGCTGCCATCTTTGNCTTGGTTGTTTGGCTCGTTGNCTTTATTNGAGCACTTGTTCTCAAGGATGTTGGTCAGCCGACACCCTCGACGTTGGTTGTGGCTCTGGTATGTGCGCTAATTTTTGCCGGCCTGACTCTTATCCCGGATGTCATGAGTGCCATCAATGGTNTCGTGCGGATTCCAGTNGTGGCTTATCCGCTNATTGGTGCGGTCATAGGCTACGCGATCAAACGATAGCNGTTTGCTGGCCGTCTGANNGATGANGGCCAGATCGACGCTGGTTTGATCTACNAACGATCCAAGAAGACGTGCAATTATATGCTGTAAGTCGTCTTCNTTNGTACGTCCTCGGCGATCAAAAAATGGATGTCTGTTAGGCTTAAACCATTCCTAGGACAATCGCTCCGAGGAATAGGAAGGATGCTATTGCCAGAAGCATCGTGAGGTGCACTTGGTGTCCCATATTTGCCTCCTTACCGGCCTTATGTGTCGCTTCTATTGTTGATGCACTTGTGGCCAGCTCACTGACCATAGTGATGCGCANAGATCATTGGCAACTGAATATTGTGCTGCATTGCAGTGCGTCCGGTCATATTTGTCCTGAGCTTGAGGTTGCCTGATTTTAGTGTTTGCCGCGCGCATCGGTGCGTTGCCCAAGTGCATCGTTGTCGCCGGATCTGCCGGGTGCAGATTTCTAGCGACTAAACATATTGGTACACGACGTAGTTGTGTTTGTACTTGATCACAATCAGTCTTGCTGTTGCTGCGATGCCAGCCAATGTCCTGTTAAATGGGTATGGTGCGGTGCACTATACTTTTGTTTGTGGATATTGGCTGATCTGAGCAGTTGCCGGCGGGGCCGCTATCGGTAATTCGGATCGGTCATGCGGGGTGACGTTTGGCATTTCGGATCATATATTGATCGAAAGAAGTTGGAGCGAAGAGTTCCGAGCCAAGATTTGATCCGGAGTGATAGCTATGTCGTCCAGTTCACTTGCAACGTCAGGACGTGTCGCAAGCGTTGACCCGATATGGGTTGAGGCAAGANGTGAAGCTGAAGAGGTGTTGGGNCGGGAACCNGCGCTGGGAGGCTTTATTTATGCGTCAGTTCTTANTCATGACCGCCTNGAAGATGCAATCTGCCATCGGCTCGCTCAGCGATTAGACCACTCTGATGTGGATTCTGGTTTGATGAAGCAAACGTTCCTAGCACTGGTCGATGAAAATCCGATTTTGCGGCAGGTCTTCCGGGCGGATCTCGCNGCGGTTTATGATCGTGATCCGGCCTGTGGTCGATACTTAGAGCCTCTGCTGTATTTCAAAGGGTTTTATGCGCTGGTGACGCATCGTTTTGCTCATGCGCTTTGGCATTCAGGCAGGAAGGACTTCGCTCTGTATCTCCAGAGCCAATCGTCTGAGAAGTTCTCGGTTGATNTGCATCCGAATGCCAAAATTGGGCAAGGCATCATGCTGGACCACGGGCATAGCATCGTCGTGGGCGAGACAGCCAGAATTGGCGACAATGTATCAATTCTCCACGGGGTGACGCTCGGGGGAACTGGGAAAGAAGCTGGTGCGCGACACCCAAGCATCGGTAATAGTGTGATGATTGGAGCGGGGGCTAAGGTGCTCGGAAATATTCACGTGGGTGACTGCTCTCGCATCGCAGCGGGTAGCGTCGTTCTTAAGGATGTGCCGAACTCAACGACTGTTGCCGGGGTTCCAGCCAAAATTGTCGGTGATGCTGGGTGTCCGGAGCCAGCCTTGAGCATGGATCAACGCATTGTCGTACCAGATTGATCTCGCGATAATTGATGCTCTAGGTTGGCTGGGGTGAGATGGCGTCGCGGAGACTTGGCTTCTGCGACGCTCTTTGACTGCCTGGCATATTCACAAGGTGTCGCAGAGATAACAGGTGAAGTTCGGTTTTCACCCTGACACTATTCATCTAAAACAGCCCGATTGTTCCGCTTGCCGCGCGGCAGACTTGCTCAGCCTCAGGCTTGATGGAGCAGGTCAACACCAGGGCTGTCGGAGAAGGCAACTGATATGAAGAATGACTTGCCNCGTTTGCAGGGGTATCTGCAAAAGATNTTNAGTAATGGCAACTTGAAGATTGTTCCACATCAGAAGAAGACTGATATGGCCGAGGTTTTTATCGGCGATGAATTCATTGCCCCGATCTATCNNGAAGAAGAGGATGGCGAAGTCAGTTATCAGTTGCAGATAGCCATNCTGGACTTTGATCTGGATGAATTCGAAGATGGCAAGTAGTCGATGATCGACTGANCNTTCTTGTGAGGGATTGATATGAGCCTATACCGCCTTGATGATATTTCCGTTCGGACACCGGCATCGGGCGAGTATTGGGTTGCGCCCAATGCGACAGTTGTTGGTAATGTCGTTATCGAAGAGAATGCCAGCGTTTGGTTCAATAGTGTCATTCGTGGTGACAATGAACTTATTACTATNGGGCGTGGTTCGAATATTCAGGATGGTTGTGTCCTTCATACTGACCCCGGCTTTCCCATGGTGATTGAGGAAGATTGCACTGTAGGGCACATGGTCATGCTCCACGGATGNACGCTCAAAAAGGGTTGCCTCGTTGGAATTGGCGCTGTNGTTTTAAACGGAGCCGTTATTGGTGAGGATAGTTTNATCGGGGCGCACGCTCTGGTGCCGGAAGGCAAAGTTATCCCGCCGCGGTCAGTCGTGATGGGCGTACCAGGAAAGATCGTGCGGGAGGCCTCCGACGATGACATTGCGCGCAATCGCAGTGCAACGGCCAATTATCAACGAAATTGGAAGCGTTTTGCTGCAGGTATGCAGGCGCAATAAACCTTGTCTNCTTGTTGCTTCGNAGCCGAGTTTGAATTTGGAAAAATCAGGCGTTTATCTTGTTCGGAAACCAGCCATAGATTGAGGCGTGATGGTGGCGGATGGGTCCAGTGACATCCATACCATGGGGTTGATGAATGACTGCCGCATCACGAAGCGGTACGGGGTTTGAGACCAAAGCTTTACAGTCTCTGCCTTATTATCGAGGACGAAATCGCCTTGCGCNGTTCGCGCAGTCAGCACAGCGTGACCTTCTCCGTTTTCATCGAGTACGACTGTGATGAGCAAAGCGCTGGCGGACCATCCGCTATTCATAAGTAGACGGCGCTTGAGAACGACATAGTCTTCGCAATCCCCCATCAGTTGTGGGAATGTCCAGTGTTCTTCGAGACCATAAATTTCACGATCGGTTGCCGGCTGGACGGCAGCGTTGACCTTGCGGTTGATGTGATCAAGTTCGCTTAGACGAATTGGGCTCGCATTGTAGCGACTGTTCTGAGGGTCAGGGTTTTCGCACTCTTGGCGATGAGATTTGCAAAACTGAATGAAACCATATGGCGGAATTGCCTGTCCGTGTATGCGCATGAAGCGCTGTTCTGACTTGNAGCTATACGCTTGTGCTCCNGAGAGCTGTGCAATGCCTAAACAAACAAAGACAAGCAAACGCGCAAAATTCATACTCNCCCCCGAACTCATACGCTTCACATTCGTGCAGTACTTACGCCCACTGCGCATCCTATTTGNTGACGGCTCATTTTGGGCATTCTGCGGTCGAAACATGGCAATCTCGTACTTAACCAACGCTAATGGGCTGTATTTGTTCATCCGAAGTTTTTTCGGATTGCTTCGATTTTTTGGATGTCGGTGAAGGCTACGCCAAAACCCTGTTCGTGGTGACGCATGACCTCTGCGCGGAGTTTTCCGACTGTTATGTGTGAGCCGATTGGGGGCCTGGCTTGGCTTTCGATTGNGGCTCCGGAGATTGAGACATCTAATGCCTCGCAGTTCTCCTGTTTGCCGTCGGAGAATTTGACAGCGAGTTTCTGTTTCGAGAGTTTGATGCGGTTGTGGCCAAGGCGTCTGAGGCTGGCAAGATCTACGATGTCCTGATTCAGGAAANCGGATAGTTGATCGGCCAGTCGCTGGCGCTTGCGTAGCGTGGCATTGAACTGGATAGCAAAGCCATCATCCGTGGGGCGAATGACTTGCCCTTCCAGACCACCGAGATGATCGAAATAGGCAATGATCTGTTCGCCGATTTCTACAGATACTGCCGTGGAAATGGCGGCGCCACCTACAGATATGTCAACCAGTTTGCAGGCGAATTCATCTTTATTGGATGTCATGAAACGCCCGGATATGGCGAGCGGCACGCGCTTATATCGTCGGCGATCCGGCGCTATACGGCAAATATCAGCTGGTTCTGAAACCGGTGTCTGTACTGCCGTGTCGTGCATGGTGATTGTAGATCCTGCGGAGCCGTGGGGCTGTGCCACCGGGCTAAAAATTACTGCGTNGGATGACTATGCGGTCGGAAGTTTAATGAATCGCAAATTTGGTGTGTCGTATTGGTACAAAATGGTGGTGACGAATTTTNACNGTTTGTTANATCTCAGTCGCGCAAGCCACCGTCGAGTACTCCGAAATGGCGTTTATNACGGCGGACAANGCGCATTCCAAGATGGCTGAAACGCGTCGGGGGTGGCTCGACGGGAGCAACATNNNGCGTTGTTGTGGCGGCAATTGAATGTGTTATCGGCCAATCGTTGGATAATTCTGTAATCGTTTGCTGCACTGGATGGTGGTTGGCCATTCTCATCATGGAGTTGCCTGTTCTTTGACTCCAGCAGCCGAGTAGTCTTGTTGGTCTTTCCTCGTGATCATGCAGCGGTAGGAGTACGATTTCGGATGCCAGAGTAGTATTGTGTTGGGTCTGAGATGTCGTGGAAACGGTCAGCGGAGAGCCGGCCAAGAGTGTCTTCTTGAGTGCTGATTTTAGCTTGCGTTGATCTGTGAAAGGCCAGAGTTGCAGAAAGTCGTGGCCGCGCATCTCGCTCCCGAGAAACTCGCATATGCCAGTGCCGGCAATTCGGAACACCATGCGATTTGTGTCTGCAACTTCCAGGATCATAGTTTGTGATAAGATCTTCGACAGCGCAGAAGGATCTATCTCGATGCGCTGCGGCGCAATACGTCCGTCTCTGACCAGATTCCAATAGTCAAAAAGGATTTGACTGGTCTTTGTGCGCATCTGACGGTCCGATTTTCTGTGCACTAACAGCAATTGTTGTGCCGTCTTGAGTTAAGGTCGAGGTTCAGAAGCCACGTGGGCGCGATGCTTAAGTGGTATGTGTCGGTGTCAGCAGGAAACGTGCCATGCGCGAAAACGGTCGGGTCGTCGGCATCGGGACGAATTTCCATCAGTTGATTTATTTGACAATGTGTCGCATTGTGTCGGCTGGCGACCGCAGCTTGGAGAGCGCGTGGCTCTTACCCAGCGGTGCAGCGTCTCGCATGGTCCAAGTCGCTTGGTTTACAAACTTCTAATCGGCTAACGGCCTCGAGCCGCCCTTCTGAGCGAAAGGAAGAGGCGATGAATGTTGGCCAGATACTCAAAGCGAGAGGGCGCAGCGTCGTTGTTAATCAGGCGCCGACTGCGATTGATGAGATCATCAAGGAATTGGCGGATTATAAGATTGGTGCAGTGGTGAACGTCGACGATGATGGACGTGTTGCCGGAATTGTCTCTGAACGAGATATTATGCGGTTGCTCGCACAGAAAGGCGCCTCAGCGCTCAGTCATCCGGCAAGTTCCGTAATGACGGCTGAGGTGGTTACCTGTGTGGAGACGGACAGCGTTAACCAGATCATGGAGATTATGACTGCCGGACGTTTCCGTCATGTTCCTGTTGTTACAA
The DNA here is from genome assembly GCA_002689605.1 of Filomicrobium sp. GTDB lineage: Bacteria > Pseudomonadota > Alphaproteobacteria > Rhizobiales > Hyphomicrobiaceae > Tectiglobus. The sequence goes on along the minus strand of NZGY01000159.1, from coordinate 6,178 downwards.
GTGACCAGCGACTAATCGGGATTGTATCGATCGGAGATGTCGTGAAGAACCACATTGCTGAGGTCGAATTAGAGGCAAGTGCTCTTAAAAGCTATGTTGCCGGGTAGGACGCCAGTTATTTCGCCGAGTTCACAATGACGGTAGGACGTGCAGCAGCGGGTGAATGATCCAAGTCATATTTGACATCAGAGAGCACCCGCTGAGCTGCGTGCTGTCCGCGATCAATCATCTCCGTTGCTCGGTGGAATTCGAAGAGACCAAAACCAGACAAGCGCGGACTGATCATGACGTCTGGGGGATCCCCAGCAAGGCGGGAGCGGGCGATCCTGTCATGAACGATGTTGAATGCATCTACCATGACTGTTGAGATGCTGGGTGCAGCTTGCTTGTCAGATTACCGACGACCGAAAATTTGTCGCTGTAGGAGTTTTCGCGCGCCCCATCCATTGCCGGCTGGCGTTGGTTTTTCGTTGGACTCTTCTGTTTCGTCTGCTGATGCCTTGACGTCGGCTAGGACTGTGCCAAGGCCAAACAGATCGGCGTTTTAGTTAACAGCAATGACGTATTGGGCTCCCATGGCACGGCATACGGTGACCGGTATCGGGTTTACCAGCGCGCCATCGAACAGCCATCGGCCATCAAAGTGGACAGGCCGGAACACTCCTGGAATGGCATAAGAGGCCCGAAGAGCTTCAACCCGCGTGCCGCGCGATAACCAAACTTCGTGACCAGTTCCAATTTCCGTTGCAACAGCCGTGAACGGAAGTTCAAGATCCTCAATAACTATCTCACCCAAGGCTTGTTGTAGTGTCTGGCCGAGACGGTTGCCGTTGATTAGGCCTGAGCCAGTTAGATTGAGGTCAAAGTAGCTGAAGACGTTTCTGCCGGTGAGATTGAGTGCAAAGGACTCCAGCTGTTCAAGATGCCCGGATGCGAAACATCCGCCAACAACGGCACCAATAGATGTGCCTGAGATGCAGTAGGGCTAAATACCGGCTTCCAGCAATGCTTTCAGGACCCCAATATGGGCCCATCCGCGAGCTGCTCCTCCGCCAAATGCTATGCCAATTTTGGGCGTCGCCATCATGTGGTTCCGTTATTGACGCAAAACCAAATAGTTGCACGACGCGGGATGTCTCCCATCGACCGAGAAGCGCGTTGCGATTCGGTTGGTAACCATAGCGCAAATCCTTGCTTCTGTCTGGAACGCTCTTCAATTGATGGCGTCTGTAGCCCTGGTCCGGGGCGTGTCGCTAAGTCACCGCGAAGGACAGTTTCACGTACCGATCTTGTGCGATCGGGCCTAACTCTCTGTAGAAGCATGTTTTTCTTTTGGTATGGCAGGCGACCCCATCGCCTTCGACTATTGCATTCACGACGATGCAATCTTGGTCGCAGTCTGTCCTTAGCTTTTGGACCCACAGGAGGTTGCCGCTTTCTTCTCCCTTGCACCAGATTTTCTTGCGGGATCTACTCCAAAAGTGCGCGACGCCCGTTTTCTGCGTTGCGGTTAGGGCCTCCTGGTTCATCCATGCAAACATTGCGACATCGTTCGTCTGCTGATCGATGACGATTGCCGGGATTAGGCCCTTGTCGTCAAATTTGGGGGTGAAGGTGGTGGTTTCCTCGACTGTAGCGCTAGCTTCAGCAGGATCAGAATTGTTTGGTGCTTGTGACATAGCGGTTTGGCCGGTCTTTGGAGCCTGGTTGTGGACGGCGAATGGAGCTGAGGCTAATTAGTCTTAAGAGGTGAGCGCGGCAAAGCGTTGGCGCAGCGCCGCGTCAGTATCAAACTCACCGCAGTATTTGCTTGTCACGGTCTTGATGCCAGACTGCTTTATGCCGCGAAATGACATGCACTGATGCTCGGCTTCGATGATCAGAGCGCAGCCGCGAGGAGCCAAACCGGTATTGATGGACTGAATGATCTGCTCGGTTAAAGCCTCCTGGGTCTGCAGACGACGCGCGCATGTTTCTACAACTCGAACTAGGCGAGATAAACCCACGACTTTTTTGTCAGGTAAATAAGCCAGATGCGCACTACCTTCGAACGGTGTCAAATGGTGTTCGCAGAAGCTCTGAACACGTATGCCCTTCAACAAGATGATGTCGTCGTACCCACCGGACATATCGCTTTCTGCATCATCCAGCCAAGAGATCGGATCGGAATTGTAACCGCTGAAAAATTCCTCATATGCTTCCACAACCCTTGCGGGCGTTTGTCGAAGGCCCTCACGGCTGGGATTCTCCCCTGTCCATGCCAAAAGGACACGGACTGCAGCTTCAGCTTCGGCGCGCGTCGGTCGTTTTGCGGGCGCTCTTGCTGATCGTGGCAGATCTTTTATGTGGTTTGTGATGGACATAGATCCGTTATATATGTGAGGGAATTGAACGGCGCTAGCTGTAATGTATTCTATCTGAGGTTTGGATTGAAACCTCGATAACCCTATATAAGGCAGATGCAGGGCGGTTGCTATGCCCTTGTCATGTATCCGCAGCACACTAGTTGAAGGTGGTACGAGCAATTATGGCAGATCTGAACGATATCTACAGCGCACGGCTTCTTGATCTCGCCGCTGATATTCCACAGTCCACCCCGCTTGCTGATCCAGATGCGTCGGCAAGTGCGCATTCGAAGCTCTGTGGTTCGACTGTTCGTGTCGAGATCAAAGTCGAAGACGGCAAGATCACTGATTTTGGTCAGGGCGTTAAGGCCTGTCTTCTTGGACAGGCATCAGCAGCGATTGTCGGGCGTGAAATTGTGGGCACACGGTTCGATGAGTTCAAGGATGTCACTTCTCAGATGCGGGGAATGCTCAAGGGTAATGGGGCACCGCCTGCAGGACGATGGGCGGATCTTGCTTTGCTAGAGCCTGTTCGAGACTATAAGGCCCGCCATGCCTCAACCTTGTTGATTTTTGACGCGGTTGAACGCGCCATCGAGCAGATTGAACTTAATAACGAGACTGATCAGCCGATATTGTCGACGGCTACTGCCAGTTAGGTTTTCAGATGAGCATCAGCCGGATTACCAGCTTCGTGCTCAAACTTCCCATCCACGCTTACCGATACACGCTCAAAGCGTGGTTTGGATGGCCTTGCCGTCATCTTCCCACCTGCTCTGAATATTCATTGGAAGCCATCGATAAGAACGGCGCGACGCGCGGTTTTTGGTTGATGATTTCCAGATTAGCGCGCTGTCATCCCTGGGGAACTTCCGAGTTTGATCCTGTCCCGGACATCCGACATGAACGCTTCTTTTGGCAGCCTTGGAAGTATGGTCGATGGACTGGTCGCCATATTGAAGCGACTTCGGGCGAGAGTGACACCCGAAAGGGGAAGTGCTGCGAGACGGATTAGTCGTCGGCAGTTATAGTTACTAATTCGACGGCAAACGTTTCAGTCGTTCGTCCGCGACCGGTGAGCCAATCTCTTTTGCTTTCTCGTACCATTCGCGCGCTAGCTTTGAACTGCCGGGTAAGTCTACAAGCCCCATTTTTGGAAGCTCAGTGGGATCATAGGTCGAAGCCATGGCAATCGCGGCAGTGGCCAGACCAAGCTTGGCAGAGCGCTGGTAAAACTATCTCGCAATGCTGATGTTCCCATCGAGCAGAAACGAGTGACCTCTTTTGAGCAACCGTTGCGCGGGCGTTTCCTCAGCGGGTGCCGTGATCGGTTCTGAACTCGATGTCGCTGCAGTTTGGGTTCCATCAGTCGTGGGTTTGGTGTCACCAACAGCAAGTGTCGAAGTTGCTGCAATTACATCTGCGGCGCGTTGGCAGGCCTTGCTGGCGGATTTCTGCGCCTGGGATGCGAGTTGGGGAGGAGCGAGTGGTCGCGGACCCATGATCAATGTCGTTTTGCGCTCTGCTATGATCTGTCCAGCCAACGAGGTCATTTGGACTTGAACTGGAATTGGTTCTGCTATCTCGCGCGGGCTCTGGACCCTGAGCTTCATCAGGCTCTTCACGGGCACGGCCCAGGTGCCCGATTTGTTGACTCGGTAACCCTGGGTCAGTGTTGCTGTAGGCGGCAGACCACGCATGCGATCGAAGGCATCAGATGGTAATTGCTCACTTGGCTCGATTTGGATTGCGATTGCCGAACGTTTATTGGGTTGGACCAATAAACGTTCGGCAAGAATGAGTTCGATAGACAGCGTTTGAGCATACAGCGATGGAGCAAACGCTACCGTAGACATGATCACGGCAGCGAAGATGTGTTGCATTGCGTTGCTGGGTAGCATGTTAGCCAAAGTCACACTCCAACATGGTGTCATGGCACCAGGTTTTCTGTTCAGATAGGACTGTTCGGGTCTGCGGTTATATTTTTTCCCGGGCATACTTTGTCCTGCCCCATTGCATTGTGGTTAGTTTTTGTTCGGTTGTCGTTGAACCCATAGGAGGAACTAAACGAGTCCGCTATACGACCCACAAACACTCACTCGTTGACGGAGGATGCAGATGCGTAAATTCAATGCTGAAAATGAGCGTGTGAAACGGGGCTACATCGACTTCTTACGCCACGCCGACGGCAAGAGTGAGGCCACTATTGACAAGTGCGCCGCAGCCTTGAATCGGTTTGAAGAATCGACGGGGTTCAAGCCTTTCAAGAATTTCTATATCGAACAAGCAAAGCGATTCAAGCTCAAGCTGGAACGTTCACGCAACCCCAATTCAGGAGAACCATTGAGTGTTGCAACACGTGGCGCCACGCGCCGACTGGTGAAGGTTTTTTTCAAATGGCTCGCCTTCCGGCCTGGTTGCCGCTCAAAGATCCATCCGGCTGACGCTGAATACTTCAATCTGACTGCCAAGGATAAGGCCGTTGCTCATGCATTGTAGGAAAAACCATTATCAAACATTTCAATGCTAGGTTTAGTTAAGAAATAACCCAAACAATACGACACGACGGTTCATGGTCTTCGCGCGACCTTTCGTACATGGGGATCTGAGATGACATTCTATGATGGCTACGTACTCGAATTTGCGTTGGCACATCAGCTTAATACCAAGGCAGAACAAGCCTACCTACAGTCAACTCTTGTGGGCCCTCGGATACCGCTTATGCAAGATTGGGGTAATTATTTAACCAGTAATGAAACACATCCAAACATTGAATCATCGATGTGGAATTGATATTGTGTAAAGAGCCATACGGCTAGATCTAAACATAGGGCAGATGCCTTCCACCCAGCTCCAATAATGGAGCCAATTGGAGAGGCAGCGCGCTATGCACTCAGATAATATCTTGAAAAAACAAGTCGCCCGTATAATCAACATCAGTTTGTCTGGTGTTGATCGAAAAAGACGCGACGATAACACCTTCCCTCGCCCATATAAAATCGGCGGTAAATTAATGTTTTCGGAAAAAGAGGTTCGAGCCTGGTTAGAAAGCCAGAAAGCGGCACGACTTTGAGTGAAGAAAAGTCAAAAAAACTCAACAAACGTCAACAAATAGCTGCCAATGTGATTGGCCTGGGCAGTCGTCCGGGTGAAGTGGCTGAAAAGCTGTCGATATCCAAAGAAACAATTAGTAGATGGCAGGCACAAGAAGAGTTTGAATACGAAGCAGACCGCGTGACAAAAGCTCTGCTACTCGAATTATTGGATGATAGGGTGGCGCTGATCGATACGTGTCATATCGTGATTAGAAACATCCTCGTAGGAGATGACACCTCTAACAGCGTTTAGGGCAATATTGCTCTTAAGGATCTTAATGCAGTAGGCGCTTAAATAAATGCGTACAACGTCCTCTCGCAACGCTTGAACTATTTGAACGATAGAAGAATGCGACGAGGAGGCGACAAGCCAATGGAGGGAATGCCAGGCGCGTATTATGACTTGGTATATATATTCAAATAACATTTTCTATGAGTCCATGTCTTTGAAATTATGGGCCATTCAATCATTTTTCCGCAGATAAAAAGACCTGTGCCACACAAAGATCACAATCAGGATGAAATTCAGACAAAATCAGCCGTTATGAAAAGAGGATAGCATTTAACTTCCTCCCTAAACTCGGGCCGCCTTTGCGCGGTCCTTTTTTTGTGGCAATGTTAAAAGAAAAACAAAATCGGGGTGGAATGAAAACATTACTGTTGATCATAGCTTTTGTACTGTTGCCGATTGCAGCCTTTTCCCATAGCGGTGGCCTGAATAAATCAGGTTGCCATAAC